>JAFRRR010000059.1 GCA_017428035.1 Bacteroidales bacterium
GAAGATAGAGAAATACATCGTGGACATTGTGTTCGCCACCCGTAATCCCGAGGAATACGGGTTGTCCAAGTTCAAGAATATGATTGCCTTTGGCGGCAGCCCGCGTGCCAGCATTTCGCTCTCGATGGCCTCCAAGGCCTACGCGTTTATCCGCCGCCGCGGCTATGTGATTCCGGAGGATGTCCGCGCCGTCTGCTACGAGGTTCTCCGCCACCGTATAGGCCTTACCTATGAGGCTGAGGCAGACAATATCACATCCGAGAATATCATCGCAGATATCCTGAATACAATTGAGGTTCCGTAGTAGCGGGAGGTTTCTTTGATGGACAGCAACGAATTATTAAGCAAGGTTCGCAAGATCGAGATCCGCACCAAGGCGCTCTCGCACCAGATGTTCGCGGGGGAATACCACAGCGCCTTCAAGGGGCGCGGTATGACCTTCAGCGAGGTGCGCGAATACCAGTACGGCGACGATGTGCGCAATATGGACTGGAACGTCACAGCCCGCCTGCGCTCGCCCTACGTAAAGGTGTTTGAAGAGGAGCGCGAACTCACCGTGATGCTGCTGATAGATGTCAGCGGCTCGCGTGCGTTCGGTACCAGCGTGCGCAGCAAGCAGGACCTTGCCACCGAAATAGCCGCGGTGCTCTCTTTCTCAGCCTCCATCAACAACGACAAGGTAGGGGCGCTGCTTTTCAGCGACAAGGTAGAGAAATTTATTCCGCCCAAGAAGGGCCGCAGCCACCTGCTGCACATAATCCGCGAGTTGGTGGAGTTCCAGCCCGAAGACCGCGGAACCGATGTGAGCGAGGCGCTACGCTATCTGACCAACGCCCTCAAGAAGCGCTGCACCGCCTTTGTGCTTTCAGATATGATGGATACCGACGCAGAAGGCCGTCCGCGCTACGAAGAGGCTCTGAAGATAGCTGCCAACCGCCACGACATCTCTGTGATTGACATCTACGACAGGCGTGAAAAGGAGATTCCCAATCTGGGTCTGGTGAAGGTGCGCGACGCCGAAACCGGCGCCACCGCCTGGGTGGACACCTCTTCAAAGAGGATGCGCAAGGAATACCAGAAGCGCTCCCTGCGCCAGGATGCCGAGCGGAAGGCGCTGCTCAGCAAATATCGCATAGACAATGTGAGCATCGCCACCGACGACGATTATGTGAAGTATCTGACCGGTTTCTTTAAAAACAGGGGACTCAAATGAGAAGATTGATACTTACAATGATGCTTTTGGCGGCGTGTGTGGCCGGCCGTGCGCAGGAGGGCAATCCCGCCACCCGGCTGAGCCGCGACACCATCCTTATAGGCGACCAGATAGAGTGGATTATTCCGCTGGAGATGGCGCCCGGAGAGAAATATTTCCTGGAGGATATCGCCGACCCGCCGGCTCCCGGCGTGGAAATCATCAAGCCGCTGCAGCTGGACACAGTGTCCAACGGCCGCAAGAGCGTCAAGGTAGAGGGCAAGGTCATCCTTACCAGTTTTGACAGCGGCAGCTATTATCTGCCGCCGCTGATCGCTATGATAGAGCGGGGGAGCGGAGTCGTGGACACCCTTTATATGGAAGGCCCCACGCTGGAGGTCACCACAGTGCCTATAGACACCGCCACATATGTGATCAAAGACCTCAAGGGTCAGATCAAATATCCGCTCAAATTCAAGGAGTTGCTGCCGTGGATAGGCTTGGCACTGCTGCTGGCGCTGATAGTCTGGGCGCTGGTGCGCTGGATCACGATGAGCCGTGCCAACCGCACCTTCTTGGGCAAGCCCATTGTGAAAGATCCGCCGCACATAGTGGCGCTGCGGGCTCTGGATAAGATCCGCAAGCAGAAACTCTGGCAAAACGACAAGCAGAAGCAGTTCTACACCGAGGTCACCGACGCCCTCCGCGTATATATCGCCGACCGCTACGGCATCGTGGCTCTGGAGCGTCCTTCGCGCGAGATGCTTGCCGACCTCAAGAAGCAGGATATAGAGGAGGCCCTCTACGGCAAGATGGACGAGCTCTTTACCCGCGCCGACCTGGTCAAGTTTGCCAAGTATCTGGCTTCGGCAGAAGAGAACGAGGAGGTGATTCCCGATGCGGTGCGCTTTGTGAATGCCACTTATATCAAGGAGATAGACGAAGAGAAGAAGGAGGAGAAGTAATATGTTTTTTGAATATCCGAAACTGCTCTGGCTGCTGTTGCTGCTCATCCCGCTGACTGCCCTGTACCTTTACAGGGAGCTCAAGGGGAGGGCGCCGTCGCTGCAGGTATCCTCGCTGGATCAGTGGCAGTACAAGCCCTCCTGGTTCAAGCGGGCGCTGCGTCATCTGCCTTTCCTGCTGCGCCTTGGGGCGCTTGCGCTGCTGATTGTGGCCATTGCCCGTCCGCGCGACAGCAAGAATTTTGAGAAAGTGGATACCGAGGGCATCGACATAGTTCTGGATATGGACGTATCCACATCTATGCTGGCCCGCGACTTCAAGCCCGACCGCATAGGCGCCGCCAAGGACATCGCCATAGAGTTCATTGCCAGCCGCCCCACCGACCGCATCGGCATTGTGGTGTTTGCGGGCGAGAGCTATACGCAGTGCCCAGTGACCACCGACCGCATCACCCTTATCAATATGATGAAGGAGGTGCAGACGGGCCTCATTGAAGACGGCACCGCCATTGGCAACGGCCTTGCCACGGCGGTTGCGCGCCTGAAGGATTCCGATGCCAAGAGCCGCGTGGTGATTTTGCTCACCGACGGTGTGAACAACCGTGGCGAAATCGCCCCCGAAACGGCGGCAGAGATTGCCAAGACCTATGGCATCCGCGTATATACCATCGGCGTCGGCGCCAAAGGAGAGGCCCCCTATCCGGTGCAGACTCCCTGGGGCATCCAGGTGCAGAATATGAAGGTGGAGATAGACGAGGCGTTGCTGCAGAAGATAGCCGAGACCACAGGCGGCAAGTATTTCCGCGCCACCGACAATACCAAGCTGATGGAGATTTACGGCGAGATAAACAAGATGGAAAAGAACCGCACCACTGTGGACAGTTTCCCCGTGTACAGCGAGCGGTATATGGACTTTGCCATCTGGGCGCTGGTGCTCCTGCTGCTGGAGCTGTTGTTTAAATTTGTGATATTAAAGAAGTTACCATAAGATGTTGCACATTGCTCAACCTGAATATCTGTTGCTCTTGCTTCTGATACCCTTCTTTTTCATGGGGTATTGGTGGTATCGCAGGGGGCAGAAGGCACGCGCGGCGCGTCTTGGTGACCCTGAACTTGTAAATAAACTTATGCCCGACGTCTCCTCTTCCAAGGGGTGGCTGCGGGTGACATTCTTTTCGCTGGCCTTTCTGTTTTTCGTGCTGGGTCTGGCGCGTCCCCAGCTGGGCGCCCGCCTGCAGGAGCGCGAGACCAGCGGCGTGGAGATTATGATTGCGCTGGATGTGTCCAACTCTATGCTTGCGCAGGATTATTCTCCCAATCGTCTTGAGAGGGCTAAACTGGCCATCAGCCGATTGGTGGACAAACTGGCCGGCGACCGCATCGGCCTGGTAATTTTTGCGGGAGAGAGTTTTGTGCAGCTCCCCATCACCACCGACTATGTCTCGGCAAAAGCATTTCTGAACAGCATTCAGCCCGGCTCCATCCCCATCCAGGGTACTGCCACTGCAGATGCGCTTATGACTGCCGCGCGCAGTTTCAGCACCCAGAGCGAGAAAAGCCGCGCCATAATACTGATTTCCGACGGCGAGGACCACGAGGGCAATGTGCTGGAGACGGCGGAATCCATTGCCCAGGAGGGCATCAAGATATACTGCATAGGTGTCGGCAGCCCGAAGGGTGAACCCATCCCTATGGGCGGCGATATGCTGCGCGACAA
>JAFRRR010000060.1 GCA_017428035.1 Bacteroidales bacterium
CCGGTTGCGAAAGAGTAAACATTTGACAAAAATCGGTGTTGTTACAATTGTTGTGGGCCATAATTTACAACTTATTGAATTTTGTTTTATAACTTTTTGTTATAAGTGGAATTGCTGTAATTTAACTGGCATATTCCCAGTGTTTTGTGTTATAGAGCTAAATTATCCATATAGGTAAATGGACGTGAAAAATGTAACCGGACGGCAATATTGGGGGCTTATCGCAGATATCGCCTCCTACCTATTTTATTATACATCCGAAACTCAGTTATTTAGAAAAATCATCACATTTAAAACAACAACTCGCCAGCATCATTCTTATTTGCTTTAGCCCCATCCCGCATCGATACTTTTGTAATTTACAAATGTAATTTACAAATTTCACTTGCTCTTGTCAATTATGTTCACTACATTTGTAAAAGCGTGTTTACAGAATTTTTATGGAAGAAAGACTCAAACTTTTCCTAGCAATGGAGGGCCTCTCCCCCAGTCAGTTTGCCGACAAGCTGGGAGTTCAGCGTTCCGGAGTGTCTCACCTTCTCTCCGGCAGAAACAAGCCCAGCTTCGAATTCATATCAAAGATGCTGGCCGCCTACCCCAAGATTAATCCCGACTGGCTGATTATGGGCACCGGCAAGGCCTATCGCGATATGCCGGGCGGCGACAGCCAGGCCACTGCCGCAGCAGATCCCGCTCCCCAGCCACAGCCAGAATACTTCCCAGGACCTGAAGCACAACTTCAAGAAGATTCCGTAAACGACGACCTGCCAAGTCTTTTCTCCAACCCGGAGCCTCCCAAAAAGCAAGAGATTCCTGCCCCGCTGCCGCCAAAACCGGCCCCTGAGAAGGCCGTCATAAGTGCAAAACCCGCCCTGCAAGGCGAAAAGCGCATAGCCCAAATCACAATATTCTATACAGACGGAACTTACGAGGTCAGATAAATTTCATATATTTGTACCTATATGTACAGATTGCTGATAAGACCTCTGCTGTTTCTGTTTCCACCGGAAAAGGCCCACAAAATTGCCCTGGGGGCGCTAAAAGTAGCGCGCTACATCCCCGGAGCACGGTTTTTCATACGTCTGGTGTGCAAGCGGCGCAGCAAATCCCTTAAAAAAGAGCTCTTCGGCATCAACTTCCCCAACCCCGTGGGCATTGCCGGCGGCCTGGACAAGAACGGCGAATATTACAACGACCTTGCAAATCTGGGCTTCGGTTTTATGGAAATCGGCTCCCTGACGCCTCTGCCGCAGGAGGGCAACCCTTCTCCCCGCCTCTGGCGCCTGCCCAAAGACCGCGCCCTGATAAACCGGATGGGCATAAACAACAACGGTGTCCGCTATGCCCTGCAGAATCTCAAGAAAAATCATCCCAATATTATTATAGGTGCCAATATTTCCAAGAATTCCGACACCGAAAACGACCAGGCGTACAAAGATTTCAGCCGTTCGCTGGCGCTGCTCTACGACTTTGTGGACTTTTTTGTGCTGAATGTCTCCTGCCCCAATGTCAAGGATCTGGACCAGCTTCAGGGTGACAATATGCTGCAGCAGGTGATTGACGGCGTGAACGAGGTGCGCCGCTACAACGAATACAGCCGTCCGGTGCTGCTCAAGGTCTCTCCCGACCTGGAGCAGGCGCAGCTGGACCGCATAATACACATCTGCCTGTTAAACGGCATAGACGGCGTGGTGGCCACCAACACCACCCACAGCCGCGACGGCCTCAAGACCCCTTTGAAGAGCGTCAGGGCCATAGGCCAGGGCGGCCTCAGCGGCGCTCCGCTGTTTGAAAAGTCGCTGGCCACCGTGAAATATATCCACGAAAAGAGCGGCGGGCTGCTGCCCATAATTGCCGCCGGAGGCATTATGACGCCGCAGCAGGCCCAGGAGATGCTGGATGCCGGCGCCGAGCTGATAGAAGTCTACACCGGCTTCATATACAACGGCCCCCTGTTTGCCAAACGGATTGTGAAATATCTCAAAAGGAAGAAGAAAAAATGAAAACTGCAGCCATTTGCGCAATTGGCGACGAGATACTCATAGGCCAGATTGTGGACACCAACTCCAGCCACATTGCCCGTGCGCTTAATTCAATAGGTGTTCGCGTGGGAGGCATCTCTTCTATTGGAGACGACCGCGGCCGCATACTTTCCCATTTGGATAATCTCTTGAAAGAGAACGATATAGTAATGGTCACCGGAGGCCTTGGTCCAACCAAAGACGACATCACAAAAGAAGCCCTGGCCACCCTCTCCGGTGCTAAAGGGACCCGCCGCAGCGAAGAGCAGATGGCTGTGATAGAGAGCATCCTGACCCGCCGCGGAATAGCTATGCTGGACATAAACCGCGCGCAGGCCGATGTGCCCGACACCGCCAATGTGATTGTGAACCGGCTGGGCACCGCCCCCATTATGGAGTTCATCTTCCCCGAAGGGGGCAAATACGGCCACAAAGCGGCGCTCTACTCTATGCCCGGCGTCCCCTACGAGACCATCGGCGCCCTGGACGATGTTATGGCGGCCATCAAGGAGCAATTCCCTCTGGATGAGATACTACACCGCACCATCGGAACCTTTGGTTTAGCTGAATCGGTGCTGGCCAAAAAGATAGAGGCTTGGGAAGATGCCCTGCCCGAATATCTGCACCTGGCATATCTACCCAACTCCATCTACGGAGTGCGGCTGCGCCTGAGCTGCTACGGCGCCCACGACGCAGAACGCAAAAAGGCCCTGGACAGCGCTGTGGCAGAGCTCTATGAGCTGCTGGGCAGCTATATCTACGGCGAAGGCTCTGACACCCTGCAGACGGTGATTCCCCGCCTGCTGCAGTGCCCGCCCGATGCCGCATACCAGGAGACCATCTCCGTGGCCGAGTCCTGCACAGGCGGCCTGGTATCTAACCTTCTCACCAGCGTGCCCGGCAGCAGCGTTTACTATAAGGGCAGCGTTACCAGCTATGCCAACGAGGTCAAGATGAACCTTTTGAACGTTCCGGAAGAGGTTCTGGAGCAGCACGGCGCCGTGAGCCGCGAGTGCGCAGAAGCTATGGCCCGCGGCGTGGCCATCTTGCTTGACACCGACTGGAGCGTGGCCACCACCGGCATCGCCGGCCCCGGCGGCGGCAGCGAAGAAAAGCCCGTGGGCACCTGCTGGGTGGCTGCGGCGCACCGCAATCCCTTCTCCGGCGAAATAGAAGTCGCATCAAAATGCATAAAGAGCGCCTCTGCCAGCCGCGAGGTCAATATGCAGCGCTTCGCATCCAATGCCCTGAATCTGCTAAGACTGCTTATGCAACAGAAATTATTATAATAGAGTATGAAAAAACTTTTTGTGATTCTCGGATGCCTCACATTGGCATCTACCGTGGCCCTGAACGCACAGCGCCCCGAGCCCATAGAGAAAGACCTCACTTTCACTGTAGTTAAAGAACTCCCCATCACATCGGTAAAGAACCAGGCCAGCAGCGGTACCTGCTGGTGCTATTCCACCCTCTCCTTCCTTGAGTCTGAAATACTCCGTATGGGCGGTGACTCGCTGGATCTGGCAGAGATGTTCGTGGTGAGCAAGGCCTACGCCGACAAGGCTGAGAAATATATCCGCCTGGACGGCAAGCTCAACTTTGCACAGGGTTCTTCCAGCGAAGACGTGTTCCACGTTTGGGAAGACTACGGCATCGTGCCTCAGGAGGTTATGGAAGGCCTGAACTACGGCGAGAAAGTCAACCGCCACAGCGAGCTGTGCGACGGTATGAAAGGATATCTGGACGCAGTGGTTAAGAACCCCAACAAAAAACTTTCCACCGCCTGGAGACGCGCCCTGCAGGGCATTCTGGACGCATATCTTGGTCCCTGCCCCGAGGAATTCACATTCAAGGGCAAGAAATACACTCCCAAGAGCTTTGCTGCCAGCCTGGGCATCAAACCCGAAGACTATGTTTCCATCACATCCTTTACCCATCACCCCTTCTACACCCAGTTTGCTATTGAAGTAGAGGACAACTGGCGCTGGGACCTTAGCTACAACATCCCCATAGACGAGATGATGGAAATTATGTACAACGCCATTGACAAGGGTTACACCGTGGCCTGGGGCACCGACGTCAGCGAAGCTGGCTTCACCCGCAACGGCCTGGCCATCAACCCCGACCTCAAGGCTGTGGAAGAGGCCGGCAGCGACCAGCAGCGCTGGGTGGGCGTTGATCCCGCAGAGAAAATGAAACAGCTTAGCAAGATGCGTGACGATGCTCCCGAGATGACCGTGACCCAGGAAATGCGTCAGGAAGGCTATGACAACAAGACCACTACCGACGACCACGGAATGCACATCTACGGCATTGCCAAGGACCAGAACGGCAACAAATACTTTATGGTGAAGAACTCCTGGGGCGAGACCGGCAAATACAAGGGCATCTGGTATGCTTCCGACTCTTTTGTGCGCTACAAAACCCTGAACATTATGGTGCACAAGAACGCCATCCCCAAGGAAATCCGTAAAAAGATGGGTATTAAATAACCTGTGACTATGAAAAAATATCTCCCCGACCTTCTGACCCTGCTGAACCTGATGTGCGGCGTGTGCGCAAGCGTGCTGGCCGCGTGGGGATTCTTCTGGCAGGCCTTCTGCTTTATCCTGGCCGGGGCGGTATTTGATATGTGCGACGGCGCCCTGGCCCGTGCCCTTGGGGTCTCCTCGGGTATGGGCAGGGAGCTGGATTCGCTCAGCGACCTCGTGAGCTTTGGCGTGGCGCCTGCGCTAATGATGTTCAGCTGGTATTATAAGATCAATTGCGGCGACACACCCCATTTCCTGGCGTTCGTGCCGCTGCTCATTGTCCCCTTCTCTGCCGTACGGCTGGCCCGCTTCAACATCTTTGACAGTGGCGAAAAGGCCTTCAGGGGACTTCCAACCCCCGCATCCGCTATGATTGCCGCCGGCCTGGTGGCATACGGCCACTGCTGCGCAATAGCGGGCGCCGATAGCCTGGTGCTCAATCTTTTGCGCAGCGCCTGGTTCATACCGGTGGTGGCCGCCATTCTCTGCATCCTGCTGGTGAGCCGCATCAGGATGTTCTCCATAAAAGAAAAGCCCGGCGCAAAGCATTTCATCCTTGCTGCCGGAGCCCTCATTTTCGTGGCTCTGATAGCCTTCGTAGCCCCGCGGGGCATCCTTCTCATTGGCTATCTTGCCCTTTTCCTGGTCTTACTGTTCACGGCCTACATCCTGCTGGCGATACTTTAGCTTGTTGTATTCGCTCTCGGCCTTGATTTTGTCTATGATGCCTTTGACCAGGGCGAACATATCGCCGCTTTCGGTGTAGTCGGTCGGGGCCATAAAATTCACGCTGTCCTGGTCCAGAAGCTGCTGCGCGGTGGCCTTTTTGGCTTCGTTGTTATACACCGCGATGGCGTTGCCGCCAAACATCTTCACAATCTTCATACAAGGGACGTCGGTGTCGCCGTCACCCACATAAATCATATTGCTGAAGGGCACCGGCTTCTCTTCGTCCGGCACCTGCCGGTTGACCTTGCGGTTGTCGGCGATGTCCATAATGCCCTTGGTGATCTTGAACAGGAACTGCGTCTTGTTGGTGAAGTCGATGGC
>JAFRRR010000061.1 GCA_017428035.1 Bacteroidales bacterium
ATCCAGGAAGATCACCATCCGCGCCTACGTTCGATATCGGCTTGTGGCGCGACTATGCCCCTTCTCAGAAGGCCCTATGACCCATATCCGTCCGCTCCAGTTTGGCGAGTTTGCGGATGGTGTGTACAATGGCCAGCGTGGCGAACTCGGCTTGGACCAGACGATTGCCCCGATAGTGGAGCGCTTGAAGCCATTGTCGTATTAAAACCGCCGTATTGGCGGTTTTTTTGTGCCCTGCCCGCTCGGTGCAGATGCCTCCGCTTGCAATGCTTTCCGGGCAAAAATCTGCCCCGGAAAGCATTCAAGCTACGGACAATATCTGCACCTCGCTCTCCGATCACCGGTCCCGCAAAAGCGCCCCTCTCCCACTTAGTGAAGGTAAACCCTTAAAGCAGCGCGACCGACACCCTCCTTAAAGCCTTTCGGTGACATTCATCCTCCGCCGGGAGCTGCCGTGTCGCCACATTAGCCCTAGCGCTTTCGCGGGACGACACAATAATTGCGAGTATACACTTGCAATTCCCAAAGTAGTTCTTACCTTTACAATAGGATTCGTCGAAGGGGAATTCGTTTGAAGGGATGACAACCCTCCCAATAATAATTGGTCCGAGCCTCACTTTTAAAGCCGTTACCTGACGGCTTTTTTGTTACTTGCCCGCTCGGTGCAGATGCCTCCGCTGCATCATTATTCCTCCACTAAAATGCTATCTTTGCAATTATGATGAAACGGATAGAAGTAGTGGCAGCTATCATCCGCAAGGATGGTAAGATATTCGCGACCCAGCGCGGCTATGGCGAGTTCAAGGATTGGTGGGAATTCCCGGGCGGAAAGATAGAAGCCGGCGAATCTCCAGAGCAAGCTCTTGTTCGCGAGATCCGCGAAGAACTCTCCACGGACATCATAATAGAGAAACTTCTGCACACTGTGGACTACGACTATCCCAAATTCCACCTTACCCTGCACTGCTACCTCTGCACCCTGGCCAGCGACTCCCTCCACCTTAACGAGCACGAAGCCGCCCGCTGGCTCGCCAAAGAGGACATCCACACTGTCAAATGGCTCCCCGCTGACGAAGAAGTCCTGGAGATGCTTGCGGAGAGCTAAAAAGTTGTACCTTTGCAGTGGAATCGTCGCAGGGAATTCGTTTCGAAGGGATGACAACCCTCTCAAGGCAACTTGATTCGAGCCCTTAAGGTAGCGTCCCAGGCTACCTTTTTTTTGTGTGCCTGTCCGATTGTAGAAAGTATTTCTGACTTCGAAAACACAACATTCTTTCCCGAACATACTTTATTCTCAATTTGGGAAAATTTGAGATTTATTCCTCCAAGAGTAAGATCATGGCTACTATATTGCGGCAATAATAGTTTTACTGTATCACATTTTTGTGCTATATTTGTAACAAAAATGATATGAAAGCTCTGGCAATAATAGAAAAGGACGGCGACGGGTACTCCGTTTTTACCGAGAACCTCAAGACGGTTTTACACGGCAGCGGAAGCAGTGTAGATGAGGCCAAAGAAGAGATGATGGCCGGCTACAACGATCTTCTGGAGTTCTACCGTGACAGCCATCAGGAATTACCGGCAGAGCTAAAAGATCTCACTTTTACATACAAGTACGACATCTCTGCGCTATTCAATGCTTTTGACTTTATCAATGTTTCAAAGTTCGCCGAAAAGATAGGCATCTCCCCCAGCCTTATGCGCCACTACAAAAGTGGCGACACATACATCTCGGATACGCAAGCAAAGAAGATAGAAAGCGGCCTTCACCAGCTCGCCCGCGACCTGCTGCTAGTCTCAATCATTTAACACCCCCTGCCCGCTCGGTGCAGACGCCTCCGATAATTATTTGCAATCCCAGATAGGATTACTATCTTTGCATAAACACCCGAAAGGGGCTGCCTTGGCAAAAAATTTGACAGCCCCAAAGATTATGATTATCGTTTAACTATGATAATCACAATCTTGATAGATAGTAATTTGAACATTACGTTCACCAAAAGGAGGTTTTCGGGTACCTTCCCATTAGGGGTCGGCTTGCCGGCTCCTTTTGTTTTGCACTACTATCTCTTATTCAGGTGTAGGCTATGCGCCGTCAATTATGTCGTGTGCAAATATATGCACGCACACAGCCCTCAAACGAGACTTTTTCTCAAATCCTCCCATATTGAGAGCCTAAAACAGAAATAGTTTTTCCAGAAATGGAAATGACAGTGCCCGCTCGGTGCAGATGCCTCCGATAATTATTTGCAATCCCAGATAGGATTACTATCTTTGCATAAACACCCGAAAGGGGCTGCCTTGGCAAAAAATTTGACAGCCCCACGGATAGCGGCTATCTCTTAATGATGATAACCACTATCCTAAAGAAGATGAGTTTGAACATTACGTTCATCAAAAGGAGGTTTTCGGGTACCTTCCCATTAGGGGTCGGCTTGCCGGCTCCTTTTGTTTTTGCACTACTATCTCTTATTCAGGTGTAGGCTATGCGCCGTCAAGTATGTCGTGTGCAAATATATGCACGCACACAGCCATCAAACGAGACTTTTTCTCAAATTCTCCCATATTGAGAGCCTCAAACAGAAATAGTTTTTCCAGAAACGGAAATGACAGTGCCCGCTCGGTGCAGATGCCTCCGCTTGCAATGCTTTCCGGGCAAAAATCTGCCCCTGAAAGCATTCAAGCTATGGACTATATCTGCACCTCGCTCTCCGATCACCGGTCCCGCAAAAGCGCCCCTCTCCCACTTGGTGAAGGTATACCCTACTAAGCAGCGCGACCGGCACCCTCCTTAAAGCCTTTCGGTGACATTCATCCCCCGCCGGGAGCTCCCGTGTCGCCACGTTCGCCCCAGCGCTTTCGCGGGACGGGACAATAATCGCGAGTATACACTTGCAAATCCCGAAGATGTTCTTACCTTTGTCATAGGATTCGTCGAAGGGGAATTCGTTTGAAGGGATGACAACCCTCCCAATAATAATTGGTCCGAGCCTCACTTCTAAAGCCGTTACCTGACGGCTTTTATTTTTTACCACCACCGCTTATATAGTAAAGAACTAGTTCTTGTGTGCTTTTCTGTAAGCCTACTAACACTCTACTAGTCCCCCATCTTAAGAAAAACATCTTGGAGAACCCTTTCTGATTTTTATCACTATATTTTGGGGGTCTTTTATCAAAGACAACGGCATCTGACAGTATTGTCGTCAAATTCAATTGAGCTTTCGTAGCATCCTCGTGTCTTGGAGCATGGCCAAGCGCCTCACTGATCGACTGGAACTTCACATAGATATACGCTTTCAGCGATTTGTTCCACACCCGCTTCTCTGGGTGAGCAGCTATCCACTGAGCATAAAAGTCTTTGATGATTTGTCTCCGGGCCTTGATATCCTCCCGGGTGTTTCCCTGCGGTATCTCCATAGCACACATATTTTCCCCAAATCTAGCACGATACCCCATCACAAGCAAGACGATTCGTCTACTTGTTGAAAACTATTTCTGTTTTTGAAAACGTATGGAAGATTTCACGATGGATTGCCTGCCCGCTCGGTGCAGATGCCTCCGCTTGCAATGCTTTCCGGGCAAAAATCTGCCCCTAAAAGCATTCAAGCTCCGGACTATATCTGCACCTTCGCTCTCTCACCACCGGTCCCGCAAAAGCGCCCCTCTCCCACTTCGTGAAGGTAAACCTTTCAGGCAGCGCGACCGACACCCTCCTTAAAGCCTTTCGGTGACATTCATCCCCCGCCGGGAGCTCCCGTGTCGCCACATTAGCTCTAGCGCTTTTGCGGGACGGGACAGAATTCCGGCAATAAGACAATTGTGCTAATCGTTAGATTTATAACGCCACCTGAATCCATAAGCGGTTTTCTGGCGGCCCTTTAATACATTGATAATGTTATCTATGCGAGCTACCTTAAACGCTTCTCTGATTTCATCAGAAGTGAGATATTCTTTAACAACATTCCCATCTTTGTCCAGTTGCTGAATGATCTGCTTTTCTTTCTCCGCACGTATAATCTCATCAGCATTCTCAGAGATATATTCTGCTATCCTTTCCTGATCTTCATCATTAATGCGCCACAACGCATAGTCAACAGCTTCTTCAAACATAAAAGAAGCGAACTCCTTTTCAACTCGATCTTTGGAATTCGACTTGTGTTCAATACTAAAAAGATTGTTATTCTCTAGATATTCTTCAATAAAGATTCTTTCATTTTCATCTAGCCCTTCCTTTCCTTCCTGGCAATACTTTTTGACTGCTTGGTCCACAAAAGCTCTATTTCTATCATCAGCTTCCTGGCACAAACGCGCATACTCCTTATTCAGTATATTAATGTCAGGGCTAGATGTCGTACCTGAAGAAATTCGATTGTATCCATACGCCGGATCTGTTGCTCGCTCCTGTTGGATATACATTGTCTCTAGTAGATTTAGCGCATTGACTAAATCTGTGACATCATCACATTCTATGGCTTCAATTATTGAAAGAGTTGGAGTGCCGACTTCTTGATATGCTTTCCAGAAAGCGGGATTTAGCGGACCTACTGTAGGACTTAGGTGTTCTTTATGACGAATCTCAATAGGCCTGCGTGTTTGACCAATATAAACCTTCCCATTAGGGAAAGTGTATTTGTATATATAACCTTTCATATTAACAAGCAGCTAAACTTCTTTCGTTAACACGGCATCCCTTCGGTTCAAATAATCGTGAGACCACAACCCTTTTTCATACATCTCTTCTGCCCTGGCTTTTGCCTCCTCCCAGGTCGTAGTGCCGAAATTGCCGTCGTGCCACATTCTATGCTTGATATATTCGAGCATCTTAGGCGATAAGTTAAGGTCTGTCTTATCGTCTGCATCGAGAGCGTAGTGTTCGACTCGCCACCAAAAGCTTTGACCGTCATTCTGCGGGTTCATTTTCTCCCCTTTGTAATACCTGTAATTCTTCAAGATGGATTCGTTGGGATAGTAATGAAGATAGAACTCCTTGAACGGATTCTTGGCACATAGCATCGAGTAACTTGTCTTTGCGTATCGATTAAACAGCAGAGCCTTCAGCCCAATGGGGACACCATCATCTGCGCTGAATGATCCAAGCACAATTGCCTCATATTCAACAATATAATCTGCGATAGAGTCTTTGTTCTTCCCTGACGCAAAACACTGCTCGTAAAACCATAGCATATTACGGTCGTCTGCCTCACCATCAAATGGATTGGTATCTTCGCCTTTATAGTAGTGACAGTATTTGAGCAATTCGTTGTCCGCCATAGTTAGAGTTTTTGTGAATTATCTGATACAACCACAAAAGTAGAAGATATGTGCGCAAAACTATTACACACATAAATATTATTCCAGTATTAACACCAAATTTTAGCCGCGTCAGAGTAAAGTCAGTTTAAGGGAATATGCGGTTATCTGTACGTTTAAGAAACAACTCAGCACAATAAGCACCTCTAAGACCGGTCCAATGTATTTCAAAAACAGTCTTATTTCCTTTTTTTTCTAAACGATAATGGCTTTGTGCTTTTCTACGGTAACTATCAGATATAAATCATAATAATTGCTAATTTTGGAGAGATAATGCACCCTGTAAGAAATGAGCCCATCTGAGATTGAAAAGATTGCGAATATCTGGCTTCGTCAGTATAGGAGTATCATTGCTCTTGACAAATCTAGAGATATGTTAGTTGCCAAGTATGGAGCGCAAACCTTTGCCACAATTCGAAAGGCTATGGCGCTATTAATAATCCAGCCCAGCAATAATGACGACATCGCTAGTACGAATGAGACTGCAAAGAATAGTGTTGTGGCAGGTGGGGCAAAAACCAAAGGGAAAAAGAGTGCAAAGGGATCGGTGAAGAAATCTGAAAGGAAACTTCCTGTGCCTGCTATGGCAGTTGAGGGTGTTATTATCCATCCGAATTCCCTAAAGGATGATGAAATTGCCGATAAGTTGTTGGTCATTATCGGGAATCCTACTACTGTAAAAAAGATGCTTAAGCTAAAATATGGCTTATTAGTCAAAAGGAGGCCCAAAGTAATTGAGTATGTTGAGTCTCTTTATGAACAGCATTCGGAGGAATATATCCAGAAACACGACAAGTGGATTAATCGCCATTCTTCAACATCTAGCGAAGCCTTTAAGGCTAAAGTGAAGGCGCAAAACGAGCGTTTCGAGCAGAGCAGGCGCAAAGAATGCTATGGATTCAAGCTCATCTATACACCTATGGGGAATAAAAGATAGGGTTGTTATAGAAACCGTTCTATTATTTATCAAATTTTCCTCTCAGGAACACCCAAATAAAGAAGAGTGCGGCTGGGACTCCGACAACATACAATGCAATCTTGAGGACATTCTCAGCAATGTCTCCTGAGATACTCTCGTTGATGATGACACAAACTGCCGCTACTACCGCAAAAAGAAAAAGGCAAATAACGAACAGCACAACAATATTAAGTCCCATGTTGTAGTACCATTCTGCCCATTTTTCCTTCTTGGTGAATTCTTTCTTGGGTGGAGCCACCTCAATCTTGGGTGGATCTTCTGGTAGGTTATTCCGGGGAGGCATTGCTTCTTTATCCTTCTTGAGGTGATACCGTATCACAAAGATACCTGCCGCACCTATGACCAGCATAGCCACTCCAATCCATCTATAATCCTGCAATGCCACCAGAATCGCACCTCCAATTAGAGCGACAAGGTCGACAAAAAGCGTCATCAGAAGTCGTCGGTCTTTGTCCATAACAAACGGATAGCACTCCTTTTACAGACGAAAGTGGATTGGCACGTTCTTATTTCAGCTTTGAAACAGGACCTTTTAGCGCCAAGATAAAGCGTTTAGTGTTTTCAAGGTCAGCAGCAATTATGTAGGGCCACTCTTCTTCGGGATTATTGTAGCCACCTGGAAATTCCGTCCTGATGGATGTTGTACGGTATCCTTCAAGCTCTTCCCAGTTAAGGCCTGGACCGTATGCATTGTCTATTTGCTCTCTATCCTTCATTAATTGACGAAGAATCTTGAGATTCTCTTCTTCAGAACCTTTCCCCTTGTCTATTCGTAATTCACAACGCACGATGTCTTTTGTTACCCAGAGTGTCCACTGTATGCCCCCAATACCAGTTCCGCTTGAGATAAAACTATCTTTTGTGGCTGATGAATTCTTGAATGCCGGCATCGATTTGTCGGCCTTGAATTGCTTCAGTAGTTCGCCCCAGAATTTGTATCTCATTTCGTGACGACGTGTCTCTGCGCGTTTGATCTCTCCCTTCTCCCTTGCTTCCTTTGAGGGTGCCGACTTGATGGTAAATAGAGGGCCGAGAGGGGATTCTCCAATTCTGATTAACTGGAGTTCCAACAGATAGAAGTCACAGCCGTTGTCGGTCTCGTTCAGCCAGTTAACAGCTTCGACATGTTCCTGTTTGGCTCTCTCCACAATCCATATAGCAACCTTCGCATCAAAAGCCGTTCGGTAAGTGATAATCTTGCCGAGGTGATCATGGTTTGAATCCCCAAATTGGTTTTCAATGACAACTCCAGAGCCATCTTCCAATTCTGCTTGAATATCTACACGAAAATTCTCAGAGGTTTGTTCTGTAGAAGGATTGACCAGTTTCAAGTGTATAGTTTCAGAAACATAGTCCAAGTTGTCTGCGAGCCACGGTGTGAAGTCACCTGATTCGCTTTTGAAATGGCGGCGGAGACTGATTGTCTCGATCTTACCTATTGTACTCATATTCGCGATTTAATCCATTGATTTCATAATATCCAGAAGTGTCTGGTAGCTGTCCACTTTGTGATAACGCACATTGGAGGTGGACACATCATTGAAGAGCTTTTCTGCACAGTCTATCTTGGCCTTCTCTATAGGCTTAAGGTTCATAGAGTCCATTGAGCCTTTGGTCTCAGCTATGAAGAAGATGTGCTTGACAGTGCCCTTGTTGAAGGCTATCGCCCAGTCGGGAGAATAGCTGCCTACCGGTGTAGGAATATGGAAACTGCGTGGCAGCTTGGCATATACGCAGACCTCAGAAGCTTCGTCCAAGGCCTTAGCGAACTTCTCCTCAACACTCTCCTTGGCATAGCCATCAGTAAAAACGTAGTCCTGGATGCTCTTGTGGCTTTGGTAAGCCTTGCTGACCGGCTGCGAAGACTTCTCCTTGGTGAAGATGGTGCTGTCGTACACCTGATCAATCTTGTCATACTGGATGTGCTCCACAATCATCGTGGCCTTCTGCTCCTTGATAATACGGGAGACATTCTTGATGAACTCCTCGGGGTTATTCCGGAAGAGCTGCAGTTTGGTAGGACGGATGGTCCGAAGTATCTCCGCAGCGGTTTTGCGTGTAAGCGTAGTCTTCCTGGCAACGTCACCCACCAGATCATACTTTACAGAAGATGTGCTGACGGTAGACAGAGACCGCGTAGTCGTCTGGGTATTGCCATAGGTATCCACTTCTTCCTGCTCACCCTTTGTCATTACGTATTTGAGTTCAGTAACGACCAATTCCGCGTTGATGGCATTGACGGCCTTCTCAATGAGTTCTTTGCTGTCATAGTGAACCGTGTAGACGTACTGGTGGTTGATTTCATTCCAGAGGGCCTGGAATTCCTTCTTGTAGAAGTTGTCATTCAGCTTGTTCTCAAAGGAAGCAGATTCATTGGCATTCTCCACCATGTTCTCCAACTCAACGGATTCGTCAAAGAGCGAACGGATGAGCTTGTGTACCTCGTCTGCAATTGGAGCTATGCCAGGGAAAAGCGGCATCAGCTTACCAGCGTCGCTGTCTTTCTTGTACTGCTCAGTAATCTGGAGGTTGTTGTCCACGTAGCCATAGCCCATCAGGTATCCGGTAATCATCATAGCATCCTGCTCGTTGATGGTGTAAGGCTGGCCATCTTTCTGCACCACCTTGCCAGTGAAGTACTCGACAGTAGCCTTGTTCGGACGTTCACGAAGTGCTTCGCGAGTTTCATTCTGGAGACCTTTCACGAAGTCTGAATAGGACTCGTTGGCAATGACGGTAAGAGCGTTGACTTCCTGCACAGCTTCTTCTCCCAGCTCCTCCATGTCCATGCGGTTACCGTTCTGGTCCACACAGATGCGAAGTCCACGGCCAACCTCTTGTCGCTTGGCAATGGCCGAGGATGCGTGACGCAGCGTGCAGATCTGGAAAACGTTGGGGTTGTCCCAGCCTTCCCGAAGGGCAGAGTGCGAGAAGATGAAGCGCGTGGGCTCATCAAAGCTCAGGAGACGCTCCTTATTCTTAAGAATGAGGTCGTAGGCAGAAATATCGTCGGAAATGTCGCTCTTGCGTCCGGTCTCACTGTTAATCGCGCGACCTGTCTTTTTATCTATAGAGAAGTAGCCATTGTGAACCTGGTCCGGCGTAAAGCGGCGGAGATACTCCTGGTAGTCATCCTCAAATATTGACAGACGCTCGTTCAGGGCGTTCGCATACTCCTCTTCAAAGATCTTCCAGAAAGGTCCGTGAACTTCGTTGCCATCGTCATCATACCCTTTGTAATTCTTCACCTCATCGATGAAGAACAGGGATAGTGTCTTGATGCCTTTCTTGAAAAGCTCACGTTCTTTATCCAGATGGGAAGCGATTGTCTCGCGGATCTGAACACGCTGCATGGCAATCAGAGAACTGTCACCATACACTTCGCCCTTTCGAATGGATTCCCCGTTGAGGAAGACCACACGATTGGTAATCGGGTCAATTTCCGAAATGGTGTAGCCATCATATTGCGCCAAGCCCTGGGATTCATCAAAGAGCGAGTCGCCGAAACCTAGCTTGTGCCTTTCGCGGCGAATGCCAGTCTTTCCCTGCACTTCCAGTTCGATGCGGGCCACCGGTGGCTGCGTCTTGGAAAGAAGGATATCATCCAGGTACAGGTAAGAACTGGTGCCCTTGAGATTCTTCACTTCAAAGCCCTTCACTTGGATCTTCTTGACTAGTTTCTGCTTGTAAGCATCCAGCGCGTCGAGGGCATAGATGCAGTTATGAGAAGTTTTATGGGTTGCGGAGTAGTACAGGACGAAGAGCGGCTTGAAGCGTTGCAGAGCGCGCTGTGTGGCATCACCTTCCATCTTCTGGGGCTCATCCATGATGATGATGGGCCGGTTGGCTGAAATCACATCTATTGGCTTACGGGAGCCAAAGTCATCGCGTTCCGTGTAGATGATACGGCTGGCGCCACGGGTGGCACCTTCCTTCATATCTGTAGCAAAGGCCTGCGTGTTGATGATCATCACATTGATGCTGGCATCAGACGAGAAGGAATCCAGCTGCTGAAGGTTGGAAGAGTTATAGATGAAGAAGCGAGCCTTTTTGCCGTAGTATTCCATGAAATGGTCTTCCAGCATAGTGAAGGACTTATGCACGCCCTCACGGATAGCAATGGACGGGACTACTACAATGAACTTGGACCAACCGTAGCGCTTGTTGAACTCGAACATCGTTTTGATGTAGACATACGTCTTACCCGTACCGGTCTCCATTTCGATGTCCAGGCCAAGACGGCCCAGGTCGTGTGACAGATTCTTGGATTCCGGAATGCTCCAGATGCGCTGCATGCCACGTACATTGGCAAGCAGCTGCTGGTCGGTGAGTTCTATGTCTGCATTGCGGTAACCAGCGTAATCTGCCTCCGTGAGCAGCATCCCAGCTGCATCTTTACCAAGGTCGCGCCGGTACTGGAAACCATCCCTAGACGGCTGTCCAGCAAAGATGTCAACGGTACTCTCAACAGCATCCGTCTGGTATTGCTGTATTTTGAAGTTGAATTTCATAACTACAGGATTCTACGGATGGTTTCTTTGGAGTATGCCTGGAAGATCTGCTCGAAGTTGTCGGCCACGTTGTCGGAGGATAGGGACTTATCCCTCATGATGAAGTAGTACGGCTTGCGCTTGGCCACGGCCGTAATTACTTCCTCATTTACATCTTCGTCAAAGCAGGCAATCAGGTAACCGTTATTCACGGAGAAAACCTCCTTCCCGGCAATTTTCTCAGTCTCAATCTTGGCGGACAGCGGAAGGTTGCACTCTAGCATTACCTGGAACAGCAAGTCCTCACCTGTACGGTCCGGTTTAACGTTGTCTTCAAAGAGCGTAGCTTCGGAAGAATCCTCCGGACGGTAGTAGACGTCCTCCATATTGCTAGTGTCCAGTTTGAGGACACGAAAGCCAACATCTAACTTAGGCTTTTCATTGTTAGCCGAAGCAAATAACCCTCCTTCATCAGTGCGAGATATCATATCCTCAAGCACCTTTTTACCGGCACGGCGGATTCGTTCTTTCCCAATCTCGCAGATATTCTTGTAGCCGGACTTATATGCTTCACTATTTTTATCAGTGACTTCAGGCAACTGAACCATGATGAATTTTCTTTTGCCATCATCTTCCGAATTAAGATAAATAACAGCGTGTGCTGTAGTCGCTGATCCAGAGAAAAAGTCAAGAATAATAGAATCGTTTCCGCCAAATACTTGAATGAGGTAATGAATCAATGAAACGGGCTTTACATTCTCAAATACACGTTTATTATCAAATATTAATTGAACATCTTGGGTCCCTTTATTATACATACCTATCATATCCTTGGGCAAAAGAGTGGCGGGACAACCAAGACCATCACCAAAGTACTTCTTAATAAAAATATTCCATTTAGCAGGCTTCCCGGTTGCATCGATCAACGTCGATGATGAATCTGTTTTTCTAAAAACCACCAAATCGTTCTTCTTCGCTTCCTCAAATGTCTCTGGAACAAATCGGTATATGTAACCTTCTTTGGGTTTAACTATTGTACCGTCTGGACAAACGATTTCATATTTCTGGTTCTTGTTTGTAGAAGCATTCTTAAAAACGAACTCTTTGCATCTAAACAGCCCTGTTTCATCTCGTTCATTATACATTTTCTTTGCATCCTCAGAAAGTGGTGCCCATAACATGGGTACATTGTTAATGTCTTTTGCATAAACAAGAACGTATTCGTGAGTTTTACTTGTATGCTTTGGCCTAATACCTCCTGCAGTAGAACAATTCCAAACCAAAGTTGCTATTCGATTATTAGAACCGAATATCTCATTACATACATTATGCATGTTGGAGGACTCGCAGTCGTCAATTGAAATGAGAATAACACCGTCTGAACTCAGTAAATCTTTGGCAACTTTCAACCTAGGATAAATCATATTTAGCCAATCCGTATGGAATCGTCCATTACTTTCGGTGTTTTGTACAAGCTGATTACCTAAAACATCTATCTGTCCCGAGTTTCCCACATACAGAGAAACTTCCTGAGTGAAATCATCATCATATACGAAATCACCTCCTGTGTTGTAAGGGGGATCAATATAGATAACTTTGATCTTGCCTAGGTAGTTCTCGCGAATAAGCTTTAGTACCTCCAAATTGTCTCCTTCAATATACAAGTTCTGTGTATTTTCAAAATCAACACTCCCACTACTCAAATACTTGTTTCCTTCGCTATCTGAGCCTGTGGGGGATTTTTCATCTACGCGCACCGGACGCAGGGTCATAGTGGTAGAAGTATTAGCTTTACGAATGGCTTTCTTCTTGTCCGGCCAAGTGAACTGATAACGCTCCTTGGCACCCTCAACAATATCTTTGGAAAGTTCTTGCCGGAGCAGGTCGAAATCAATAGCTTTTTCAACTTTGCCGTCATTACCGACTCGCTCTGTTAAGCAATTAGGGAATAACTGACCAATCTTTTCGACATTGCCATCTGTGATATCCACAGTATGCATTTTCATTTTATCCATATCAATTGTATTATTTCCAAAACTTGTGCATAGGCGATAACTTGAACCCCGTCTTCTGATCTTTATTCAAGGTTTTGTAATAAGCCTTAGCCTCTTTTTTCTTTCCCAATAGTAACAGCGAGCAAATCCTATCATAAGGATCCAGTTCCTTCTGTGCAATAATCTCATCAAGTGTAGCAATCTCTTCTTTGTTGAGTTTTCTTTTTCGTCTTGTCAACTGGAGAACATCCAGTTTGCAACCATATACAGTTAGGTATGGTATAACTTGAGTGGAAAGCCATGTCGCTAATTCTAAAGCAGCCGTAAATACACGCTCATTTGCTTTTTTATCGTAGGCCAGAATCATCTTATTCAGTGTCTCGTTTGCAATCAACAGCATATGAGGATTCGTTATTGACAACTCCTTATAATCAGCAATAGTCTGTGTGAAATCAATGTTAGACAGAGAGCAGAATGCATCTATGTCTAATAAAGACATGCCTGGTATGCGATAATACTTGTCGTCGTCCTCTTTTTGATAAGTGATGATATGCCGCTTTGGATTGAAATAATCCTCAATGTCAGTCAGTTTGCTATCTTTCTCATTAGGGACTACTATTACCCTTATCTTCAAATTAGAAATGGTTAAGTCTTGATAGGCAGGCCCTTCAAGTGAATTGTTAATTCCGATGACTGGCTGATTGTCCACAAATGCTTTTTCTAGACGCGATAAGACAAAAGCATCACTGTTTTTAAGCCCAGAGAGATCCAAGTCATCTACGATGTGTAAAGTATCTAAAAGCTTCGCTGCCCGCTGACACATCTTGTATTCTTGTTCTATCTTATCTGCATCATAATCGGCATTGCTTATTGTATAAACGGTATCTCCAATATTGAAGTGTCTGCTCTTTCCAAGTGCTGTCAGGAATTCGAGAGAAGCCATCCTTTGTCGGAGATTACTCGGTGCGGTATAATTGAAGCGCCCTTGCTGTTCATCGTTAGGCCAGGATAGTTTGATTCCGTATGCAAAAGTAATTGAAAGGCCCTTCACTGAATAATTTATGCGGTATTTATTGAAGAACTCTCTATCATCAATCTTAATAGGATTATCAATTAACTTGGAGAAGATCATTTTGCTCCCGGATTCTTTGATGGGAATAGGCACGGGGCTGCCTTTGAACTGAGCATAAAAGCAAACCTCATTCTCGACGAACGCCTTAAGCGCATTAGCGTTACTATTCTTTTGCGAGCCTATTTTTTGTGTTGTGACTAGTATTCTTTCAACACATTTATTGCCTGATAGGTCCTTGAATGTTGGGAGCTTGATGTCTGTGAAACTTGTCTGCTTATGTGAGTCTAAATAAAAATTTGTCAATATTGTGGCGATCTCGTTCTTGTCATCTGAAGGAAAAGGTTTAAGAGTAATGGATTTAGTATCTTGACCTTCTTTAATCTCATCGAAAATAATCTGGAGCTTAATGGGGAGAAGTGTAGAATAAAAAATCTTTCTATTGTCGTTGGGATCAATTTCGACTACGAAGAAAAGGGCCCCTCCGTTATTTAGATAGTTTCTCAGGTCGGATACTTCAGCCTGATAGGTAATCTCATTGGTTGAAAGCGAATTGACTTCCTTCCCTTTTACCTGCGAATGAACGACTCCGAGAAGACTTTCTTTTTTCTTGCCTTTCTTTGAGTAAACAAATATATCCCCATCCCAGGATGGAAATTTATCATTCTTCTTGATGTCTTCTTTGGCATATAAGCATCTAGCAATTGCGTCTGTCACGGAACCTACAGCCAATGATTCTATGGTATCCGAATCTCTCATTATAACTTTTCTCTCAAATTCTGTAATTCTTCAAACATCTCCAGCTTACGCCTTGGCTGCTTTTCGGCACGGGACTTCTTCTCCAGATCTTCAATTTGTTTAATGAGCTTGGCCCGAGCCTCATCGTAGTGAATCTGCTCCTCCAGGGTGTTGCCTTCTTCAATCTCGATATTACCCACCATCTTCACAATCCCTTCCCAAACGGCTTCCAGATCCAGACCGGCAAGGATAATCTCCGGCTCCGGCCCCCATTCGCCCGTAAGCAGCTTCGTATGGAAGATAGCCAACTGAACCTTGTCCTCAAACCTCAGCAGGAACAGCATCTTCTGCGGAATCAACTTGGACAGCAGCTGAATATTCCTGGAGTCATAGTCCTGGTTCTTAAGCAGTACCTCCAGCACATAGATGGACTCCACATTCTCACCGACCGGCAGGGCGGGAATCGTCCTGGGAGAAATCACGTTCACAATGGACATACGTGAGATGTCCTCATCGAAGCGGTCCTTCTGGGAGGAGCGCAAATCAAACTTCGCGAAGATACGAGTCTTCGGAAGGGGTTGTGAAAGTTCGGTAGATTTAGGCAGTCCAAGCATAGGCAACGAGCTATTTGATTACAAGGAAACAGATTAGCTCGAAGTCAACGAGGCCGGTGATTTCTTTCGTAAACAAGGCTCCCTGCACTCCTTCCAGGAAGGAATCCAAGTCGCTCTCCTCCTTCACGTTGATAATGCTGCTGATGGCGTCACCCAGCAGTTTGGAATACTGCGTCATCTTGAGCCCGTCCTTTGTCTCTTTGTTGAAGGCGTGGCAAAGAGCGGTCTGGGGTGCATTCTTACCCTTGCATAGGCTGCGGAACTTATCCAGCAGCTCCTTCGGGGCAAGATGGTTAATGACCACGGAGCCGTCATTGCGGACATAGATGAGATAGAACGGATGGAGCCGGTTCTTCTTGTCTATATTAACACCTCTATTGCGATTCTTGAGAACGTAGATCACGCCAGGCTCCGTGAACTCATTGTGGACCACGACAGCGTGAAGGCCGAACGGTGTGTGCTCCACATCCTCGTGCGTCTTCATGTACTCCAGCAGATCCAGGCGGAACTCGTTGAGACCAAGGTCCATGATGGACACGCCATTGTTCATATCCTCGATGTCCACCACCTCCTCCTGTAGTTTCTTCAACTGGGCCTTGCGGTACTCAAGGTCTCCTTTCTCTTCAGGAGAGATGGGGTTATCGTCTCCGGTTGATGTGAGCACGGAAACTTTCATTCGAGCCTCAACACGGCCCTTCAGATCTATGTATTCGTCAAGTGTCATATCCGGCCAGTAGTTGACCAGCTGGATGACGTCGTTCTTGGAACCGATACGGTCGATACGGCCGAAGCGCTGGATGATGCGAACCGGATTCCAATGAATGTCGTAGTTGATAAGGTAGTCGCAGTCCTGCAGGTTTTGGCCTTCGGAAATACAGTCAGTAGCGATGAGAACCTCAATCTCTTCATTGATGTTGGGATAGACTGAATCTTTCTCCTTGGATATAGGCGAGAAGAGCGTCAGGACCTTGTTGAAGTCCAGCTTCTCCCGGAGCTTTAGTGTGCTGCGGGCCTCCACGTCGCCGGTTACAAGGGCTGTATCCATCCCATATTTTTCCTTAATGGGTCCCGCCAGGTTGTCGTAGAGATAGACGGCCGTATCGGAGAATGCGGTGAAGATAATGACTTTCTTGTTGTCACCATTGATAGGATGGGTGAACTTGTTCCGAAGGTCCTCGATGAGCTGCTGCAGCTTGCTATCGTGCTCCGGCGTGATATCGTCGAGCATCAGCTTGGTGAGTTCCAATTCTTCCTTGTCCCTGGCGAGATACTGTCGCCAAGCGGTGTAGTCCATGTCCTCCAGAGCTATCTTGTTTTTCTTGGTGCCAATGAAAGCGTCGTTGTCGGAGTCGTCGATATCGAAGTCGTAGCCGTTGGCTTCTTCTACGTCTATGAAGGAGTCGTGGTTGTCTATCTTCTGGATGGTGTTGGTAATGAGATTAAGCACTCGCTCCAGGGTGAGACGGAAGGAATTGACTGAGCTCTCAAGTCGCTTGAGCATCAAGATGCACATCAAGCGGCGGATACCCATTTCACGGCCAACCAGCGTAAGGCCAGCGCCATGGGTTTCAGGGTCAAGTTGGTATTTTGCTGCTTTGCTAGCCAGGATGAACTCGGATGGCGTGTAGATAGCCAGATTGAGCTTCTGGAGCTGGGCGAAGATTTCGTTGTAGTTGATTGCTTTCGGCAAGTCCGTGAGTGACGGACGGCGTGATATGGGGGCAAGTCTAGTAGGGAACTTGCCAACGGCCTTAGTGTCGTAGTATGCCTCAATATGCTTACGGCTGCGGGCAATGGTCACAGAATCCAGGACCTCGAAGAAGTCGAAGCTGAGCATCCCCAGCAAGCGGTCTGTTGTGCGCTCCTCACTCGGGAGCTTTGCCCAGACGTTGTAGGATTTCTGGGCCTGACGGAAGATGTCGTCGATGGAAGACTCCGTGTTGAGGAGATTATCCATACGACGAACATCACCTTCATAAGCCAGCTGGAGCTGGTTCTTGAGGTCATTGAAGCGGTTGTTGACCGGCGTTGCAGAGAGCATCAGGACCTTGGTCTTAACGCCTGCGCGAATGACCTTGTTCATCAGGCGGAGGTAACGATTCTCACGAGGGTCTTCGTCATCATCTCCCCAGGTAAGCTTACCACCATTACGGAAGTTGTGGGATTCGTCAATAACCACCAGGTCGAAGTTGCCCCAGTTTATCTTATCGAGCGCGATGCCGTTGGACTGACCACCATTACGTGAAAGGTCTGAATGGAAGAGGACTGTGTATGAGAGACGGTCTGCCGCAATGGGATTGGTGATGTAGTTGTTGCGGTAGGTCATCCAGTTGTCACAGAGTTTCTTCGGGCAGAGGACCAGGACGGACTTGTTTCGGGTCTCGTAGTATTTGATGACAGAGAGGGCCGTAAAAGTCTTACCTAGACCTACGCTGTCGGCAAGGATGCAACCGTTGTATTTCTCCAGCTTGCTGATGATGGCCAGCGCAGCGTCTTTCTGGAAGTCGTAGAGTTTGTTCCAGATCTTGCTATCCTTGAAGCCGGTGGCCTCGTTGGGAAGGATGTCCTCAGAAATGTCCTCCAGGAATTCGTTGAAGATGTTGTAGAGGGTAACGAAATAGATGAATTCCGGGGAGTTCTCGCGATAAATGTTGGAGATATGGTCTATAATCTCCTCAGTGACATCTGCGAAGTCTTTGTCATTGTTCCAGAGCTCGTTGAAGACGCGGAGGTACTGCTTTGCGTTTTCTCCGTCAACCTTGTTGACGAAGTTCATCAGATTGTTGCCACGTTCACAGCCCAAGTCTGTAGTGGTGAAGCCGTTGACCGGAGTGTAAGTGAAGACATCATCTTGTTTGACGTTGATGAAGCCCTGAAGGATGTTGTCAGTTGTGTTGGACTTGAAGCGGACCTTTTGCCGAATCCAGTCAGCACACTCTATCGCGATTGCTTTTTGGGTGAGCTGGTTACGTAGGCGGACTTCAAACTGGGAGCCGTAAAGGGTGCGCTCGCGGTCTATACGAGGGATGTAGAATTCCCGGCGCTGCTTTGAAGCTCGCTCTTTCAAGAAGGATGGAGCTGTGAAGATGAAGCGAAGTTCGTCAAGGCTCTCTAACTGTTCTTTGAGCTCGTTGAAAGCGTATATCGAGAAGCAAGCAGAGGCGATGCTAACCTTAGTGCCTTGCCTGAGTGTTACACGCAAGTCATCGACAAGTTTATGGTTGACATTGTCGAACAATCTGATGTCACTGTTGTCTGGCATTTCGGTAATGCTTAATCCTTCAAATTTACGAAAAAACAATTTCCGTTTTTGAAAACAGAAATGCTTTTTTGAAAATGTAATGTACGTTTTTAAAAATCTTGCTTCAATATCGCGCGCAAGTTATACGTTTTAGTGGGTAGAATTGTTACGCAGAAAAAGAAAAGCCGCCGTACGCGGAGGTCGGGTGAATGCTTCGGGCAATATAGTACCCCGCTTTGCGAGGCTTTGATATAAGGCCGAGCAAAGGAGGGGCGGAGGGGCGCGGGACGGTAGTGAACTTTTCTGCCTGGTGTTCAGCCAGGCTGAAAAGCCCGCGATTGCCAGAAGCATTGCACCCGCCGCAGCCAGAGGCGGATGATTGGTATCCAATTTGGTATCCAAACTTATAATAAGTATATTTGCGACATCATCAACACGATAAGTTATGGTAGTTATCAGCAGTAGAGATTTTCGTTCTAATCAGAGCAAGTATCTTGGAATTGCAGCAAGCGGCCAGGGAGTTGTGCTTAAAACGCGCTCCCTCGGGTCGTTTAAAATCGTTCCTATTAATGAAGATGACGTACTTATGACCAAGGAAGAGTTTTTCCGCAAAGTTGACGAGGGTCGGAAACAGATTGCAGAGGGAGAGTATACCTCCGTCAAAACAAAAGAAGAGCTTGATACATTCCTTGAGCCGTTATGATTTATGAGTTAGTCTTTTCAGAACAGTTAATTGCTTGTTTTATTGAGACAAAAGAGTACCTTTGTAACCACATATTGCTAGATAATCCACCTATTGGTGGTTAGAGTCTGAATTATAAAGGTGTTTCTGCCCATACTGAAACACCTTTTTCTTTAAGGAAGAGAGACCTCCACGCTCAGACCTTTGTAGTTTTCATCGAGAAAGTCTATCTTCGTATTGTCCATTCCCCACCCTGCTTCGGGGGTAGTGAAACGAAGAGCGAAACAGATAAGTGCTGAATGATGAGGCGTTCGGACCTGCAGCGCGAAGAGAACTATAACGAGTATCTTCGCCTTTTACAAAATGATGATTATCTTGGCGTTACGTACGATGAAGTATCGGGCGGCGTGAGTGCTGTGCACAAATACCATCAGTTTGATAAACAGAAAGGAGCATTCGGTATTCGACGTGGCGATTACGAACGCATCGTCGTAAATGTATTAAGAAATGAAGGGCATAGGATTGTTCTGGAATCCGAAATGAGTGTTCAAGGCATTAAAAAATGCGATGGACTTCTAGATGATATTCCTATGGAGATTAAGTCTATTGAGGGGCGAGGGACCTGGACTATAAGTACTAAACTCTTAGAGGCGGAGAAACAACACGCTAAGTGCGTTGTACTATTCTTCCCAAAGGCAGATTTATATTCAGATTTCCGGGTAATTGAAGGGCTTAGACTGTTTTTCTCTTGCCCTAAAAGGGAGAATCAATTAAAACTATCAAGATTACTCGTTATTGTAGAAAACCGGTTGGTGACCGACATATAACAAAAAGCCACCCCGATCGAGGGGTGGTCAGTTTGGAGGGTTTGAGGGGACAGAATGGGGCGAGCCCATTTACCATCCCCCCCTCGAATACAAAGGTATAAAGAAAAACCACACACGCAATACAGTGAACGTAATTTTTCTCAGGTCAGTTTGGGAAATCTGTGCTATCTTTGTGATATGAAAACTATTGGAAATTTGCTGTGGCTCGTGCTGGGCGGGCTCATTGTAGCGATGATATACTTTCTGGTGGGAATGGTGATGTGCATCACCATAATTGGCATACCCTTCGGGATACAACTGTTCAAACTGGGCCAGTACGCACTGTGGCCCTTCGGGCACGAAATGGTGAACAAACCAGAAGAGCCCGGATGCCTGTCTATAACTATGAACGCACTCTGGCTGGTGCTGGGATGGTGGGAAATTGCCGCGTGCCATCTGTTCTTCGGACTCATATGCTGCATCACCATAATAGGAATCCCCTGGGGCCTGCAACACTTCAAAATGGCCCTGGCATCACTGGTTCCGTTTGGTAAAGAAGTAATTTAAAAATGAAAGTAGGCCTCTTTGTCCCCTGCTATGTAGACGCCCTGTTCCCCCAGGTCGGAGTCGCTTCGTATAAGCTGCTGAAACGGCTGGGAGTGGACGTAGAATACCCCAAGGGACAAACCTGCTGCGGCCAGCCTATGGCAAACGGAGGCGTGGAAAAAGACGCCGTGGGCCTGGCTCTGAAAATGGAAAAACTGTTTGCCGGATACGACTATGTAGTGGCTCCGAGCGTCAGCTGCACCGCCTTTGTGAGAATGCACTACCCCGAGCTGCTGAGCCACGAATGCCACCTGGCGGACGCCTGCCTGGACATAGTGGAATTCCTCCACGACATTCTGCGCCCTTCTGCGTTGCCGGGCAGCTTTGAGCATAAAGTCAGCATCCACAACTCCTGCCACGGAGTGCGGGAACTGGGTCTCTCTTCGCCCAGCGAACAGAACGTGGCGCCATTCAACAAAATCCGCGATCTGCTGGAATTGAAACAAGGGATCCAGGTTGTGGAACCCGAGAGAAAAGACGAATGCTGCGGCTTTGGCGGGCTCTTCTGCGTAGAAGAAAGCGCCGTCAGCGCCAGGATGGGGCTGGACAAAGTCCGGCGGCATATCGCCACAGGAGCCGAATTTGTCACCGGCGCCGACTGCTCCTGCCTGATGCATCAAAGCCGCATCGCCCGCAAAAACGGGCTCAAAATAGAATTCAAACACGTAGTCGAAATACTGGCCGCCGGACTATGACACAGCACAGCAAAAAAGCCGCGGCATTCCTCAAAGATGCCAAATACAGCCAGTGGCACGACGCTACCTTCTGGGCCGTGCGCAGCAAACGCGACACTATGGCCCAGGGCCTACCAGAGTGGGAACGGCTGCGCGAAAAAGCATCGGCCATAAAGCGGCACACCCTCTCCCACCTGGACGAATACCTGGAGCAGTTTGCCGCGCAGGCACAGAAAAACGGCGCCGTGGTCCACTGGGCCGCCGATGCCGATGAATTCAATGCCATAGTGCTTGACATACTGCAGGCGGCGGGCGTCAAAAAGATTGTCAAATCCAAATCGATGCTCACCGAAGAATGCGGGATGAACCCCTATCTGGAAGCCAAAGGCATAGAAGTGGTGGAAACCGATCTGGGAGAGAGAATCATACAGCTGATGGGGCAGCGGCCCAGCCACATAGTGATGCCGGCGGTGCACCTGAGCCCCGACCAGGTAGGCGAACTGTTCGAGCGGGAGGGCATCTCCGACGAGATAGGCAACCACGACCCCACATACCTGACATATCGGGCCAGGCTTAGCCTGAGGAACGAATTCCTGACCGCCGGCGCCGGTATGACAGGGGCCAACTTCGGCATTGCCGCCACCGGCGACATTGTGGTCTGCACCAACGAAGGCAACGCCGATATGTCCACATCGTGCCCCAAGCTGCACATCGCCGCGCTGGGGCTGGAAAAAGTGATCCCCGACTACGACTGTCTGGCGGTATTCCAGAGAATGCTCTGCAGGGCTGGAACCGGCCAGCCCACCACAAGCTATACCAGCCACTTCCGCAAGGCAAGGCCGGGCGCCCAGGCTATGCACATAATACTGGTGGACAACGGGCGCAGCCAGTGGATTGGCAACCCCGACCACTGGGAAATCCTGAAATGCATCCGATGCGGCAGCTGTATGAACACCTGCCCCGTGTACAGGCGCTCCGGAGGATTCTCTTACAGCTACTTCATTCCGGGGCCGCTGGGGGTCAACCTGGGTATGCTGCGCGACTTCGAGGCCCACAAGGGCAACCTGTCGGCCTGCACCCTGTGTATGAGCTGCCAGAGCGTCTGCCCGGTGAAAATCGATCTGGGAGAGCAGATATACAAATGGCGGCAGATGAGCGGGGCGATACCTCCCGCAAAAAAGGCCCTGTGCAAAGGGATGTCGATGGTATACAACCATCCCCTGCTGTACAAAACCGCCACCAGAGTCTTAAAACCGTTCCACAGTCTGGACTTGGAAAAAGATGAGTAGAAAAGACGAAATACTTGGCCGCATCCGCGCCGGAATAGGCACGCGCTACGATATGCCCTCTCTGGACGACATTGCACCCATCACCTACCCCGACCCTCTGGCGGCCTTCATAGCCTCTTCCAAGGTGGCCGGCAGCGAAGTCGTGGAGCTGGAAAACGGCGACACTGTGGATTCGATAATCCGGAAGCGCTTCCCCTCTGCCGGTACCATCGCCTCCAATCTGCCGGAGGTATCCATAGCCAACCTCAACCCCGACACAGTAGAGAGCGCCGCCGCGCTGGACGGCACCGACGTGGGTGTCATCCGCGGCGAGTTGGGCGTGGCAGAGAACGGCTGCATCTGGATTCCGCAGGCGATGAAAGAAAAGGCCGTCTGCTTCATCTCTGAAAACCTGGTGATACTGCTGCCCAGAGAGGCCATCGTTAACAATATGCACGAAGCCTACCGCCGCGTAGATCCCGGCCGCTATGGCTACGGCACCTTTATCAGCGGCCCCTCCAAGACCGCCGACATAGCCCAGACCCTTGTAATGGGCGCCCAGGCCGCCCGCAGCGTAACTGTGATACTGATATGAAACCATACATCTTAAGCATCGTCCTGATTCTGGCCACCGCCTGCCACTCTTTTGAGCCGTTCACTTTTGTCCAAATGAGCGACACTCAAATAGGTTTTATAGACGAGTCGCCGGCCTTTGCCCATTCCGATTCCCTTATGAAGGCGGCCGTGGATGCAGCCAACGCGCTGAATCCGGCCTATGTCTTCATCACCGGCGATTTGGTGGACAACCCCGACGACCCCATCCAGGATTCGATATACAAGACCCGTCTGGCCCAGATCCAGGCCCCGGTATATGAAGTTCTGGGCAATCACGACCACCGCAACTACGGCTTCCGCTTCTCATTTCAAGACAGAGGCTGCGCCTTCATAGGGATTGATTCCAACTGCATAAAAGACGGCGCTACAGAGGCCGAGAAGGCTCAGCTTGAGTGGCTCACAAGTGAGTTGGACGCCGCCGCACGGTGCAGATACACCTTCATCTTCCTGCACTGCCCGGTTGTGCGCGAAAACTTGGACGAGAAAGAAGATTACTTCAACTTCTCCAGCGCTCAGCGCGAGCAGTACATTTCGCTTTTCAAGGAAAAAGGTGTGGACGTGGTCTTCGCCGGCCACACCCATCAGGACTATGACACCACTGTAGACGGCATCCGCTTTGTCGCCGCCGGCCCCGTGGGCAACGCCCTGGGCCACGGCACCCCCGGCTACAACGTCGTCACCGTATCCCGCGACAGCGTCTCCATCACCTACACCCCCACCCCCGGCATCGACCCCGCCGGCTGCAGGTACTAATTGGCATAGTGCCCATATGCTGATATAATCAGCACCTCGACCACACTGTCTATTATTCTATATACTAGACGGTGCTCTTTTGTTATGCGTCTTGAATAAACAGATCCATTGTAGCCCTTCAGCTGTTCTACCTGGCCCGTGCCGGACCTTGGGTGACTCCTGAGCTCTTCAAGCAATAACGACAGTTTGACAATGGACTGTGGAGAATGCTTATGTAACTTTTTGATATCCTTTTTGGCTTCCTCGGTAAAAACTATCGTATACATATCAATCTTCACTAATCATTCGCTCCAAAAACTCATCCACACTCTCACCTTCTTTCATACGATGCACCTTCCCTGCTTCGTAGTCTGCAATACCTTGCTTGATCTTCGCATCAAGTTTCGCTTCATCTATCAACATATCTTCGTCTTTTAATGGTATTAGCTTATAATTCCCGAATGTTCGGGATGTTATTACTACGTCATTAGTCCTGGCGAGGCTGAAATACTTGCGCTGATTCGCCCGGAACTCTCTGCTGCTGACAACAACCATAGCTTATTGTTTTTGCAAATATAGCAAAAGATAACTATGTACCAAAATGGTACACATTTTTCAGAAAAGAGGCTCTCTTGTTGCACTGACTAAGCGGCATAGGGATGAGGGCTGCCGGGGATAGAGTCAAAGTAACGTCGAAATAACTGGAGATTGTCTAGTCCAGCACCATCTCCATAGAGGTGAACTGGGGCTGGAGGCCTAGGGCGTCATAGAAGGCCCGGGCGGAGGGGTTGCACTGCCATACGTGGAGGGTGATATTGTAGCAGCCCTGGGTTTTGGCAAACTGGCAGACGTGGTCAAAGAGAGCCTTGCCTATGTGGCGGCCGCGGGCAGACCGGTCCACGCAAAGGTCATCAAGATAAAGCGACTTGTGAGGCTTGAGACTACCGCTGCCTGTGGATTCGATGGCACAGAACGCATAGCCGAGGACACGGCCGTCGTCTTCGTATACGAAGACCGGTGTCCCGGGATTTGCAAAAATCTCCAGCAACTCCCGATCTGTATACTTTTTGCCCTGCGCGTTGAACAAGTCGGGACGGCCGTCGTGATGAATGCGAAGCACCTGCTCCAGCAGATGGTTCACCGCAGGCAGGTCCTCAGGTAAGGCCTTTCGGATAACGCCCATCGCTAATACCTCTTTCCGCCGCTTACAGGCCTGATGTTGAGCCCGCTTGGCCTGTACATCCGATAGGTATTATTCTTCAGGAAACTCCCGTTGCCATTTATCCACCAGGCGACGGCTTCTTCCTGCGCGAATTTATCCCTTTCGTCAACCATGCCAAACACATTCGTCCAGTAAAAGCCTTGTTTGACATAACCATTTTCAGCTTCTGTCTTATCCCGGGCTATCTCCCACTGTCCGCCGCAAGGGAACAGAATGGCATTCCCGTTAGGCCCGGTATATTTAAAGCAGTATACATCCTGCACGGATACGAACTCAACCTCGCAGGATTGCTTCAACTCCTCGAAGTCGGCCGGCGAAGGGACGTACCACTCATTGCCAAGAATAACAGTCGCAGCATCGTCTTCGGCTTCCAGGGCATACTTATCATCCCTCAGCGTAGAAAACTTATAGCGGTTATACTTGGTAGGATGCCATCCGCTCTGAACTGTTGACATGAACTTATAGTTGGCAAGTGTAAACTCCGTTTTCGGGCTCGTCTCGCCCCATGCAAAGAAATCGCCGACCTCCCAAGGCTTGCTTGCGCCCAGGTTGCAGCGCGCCCATTTGATTCCGGAAGGCAGGCCGAGATCCACGGCCTCCACCCCTTCGTAAATGTCGTATTTGTCCTTGAAATCTTTGCTGGAAGAACCACCTTCCCCTCCCTCCTCGCCGGGTTTGGTGCAGGATACGGCGGCCAAAACAGCGATTGCAGTTACTAAAAACAATGTCGATAATTTCTTCATTGCAGGGACTTATTTCTTTTTACGGGATACGAGTTCCATAGTGTCGCGGGCGATGACCAACTCTTCGTTGGTGCATACTACCATAGCCTTGACGCGGGAGTTTTCGGTGGAGATAATCCAATTGTCGCCGTCCACGTGATCGTTGCGGTAGAGGTCCAACTCCAGGCCCAGATATTCCAGGCCGCTGAGCACCTCGCGGCGCACGTTGCGGGCGTTCTCGCCGATACCGCCGGTCATAATGATAAGGTCAACCCCGTTCAGCACGGCGGCATAGGCGCCGATGTATTTCTTGATGTCGTAGCAGCGCTTCAGGTGGGTCAGTTCGGCACGCTTGTCGCCCTTGGCAGCGGCGCCTTCCACGTCGCGGTTGTCGGCCGAGATGCCGCTCAGGCCCAGCAGGCCGCTCTTTTTATTCATCACGGAATCCATCTCGTAAGGGTTCAGATGCTCCTGCTCCATAATGAAGGTAACCACGCTGGGGTCGATGTTGCCACAGCGGGTACCCATAGTCACACCCTCCAGCGGAGTGAAGCCCATAGAAGTATCAATGGACTTGCCCCCCTTGATGGCAGTGATGGAACTTCCGTTGCCCAGGTGGCAAGTGATGATTTTCTTATCCTTTATGTTCCAGCCCAGGGCGTCGCAGGCCTTGCCCGCCACGAAATTGTGGCTGGTGCCGTGGAAGCCGTAGCGGCGCACGCCGTACTTTTCGTAATACTCATACGGCAGTGCGTACATATAGGCGTAGTCGGGAATGGTCTGGTGGAAAGACGTGTCAAACACGGTCACCTGCGGAATCTGCGGCATAAGCTCTGCGGCGGCACGGATACCCAGCAGCGAGGCGGGATTGTGCAGGGGAGCCAGGGCGCAGCACTTCTCTATCTTGGCAATAGTATCCTCATTTACCAGCGCGGCAGAGGAGAAATACTCGCCGCCGTGGGCCACGCGATGACCTACGGCATCGATATCCTCAAGACTCTTAAGGACGCCCTTTTCGGGGTCCAGAAGCATTTCCAGGACTACGGAAATACCTTTGGAATGATCGTGAATCGGGAGCTCCCGGAACACGTCTTCGCGACTGGGAACCTTGTGGGTAATGGTTGCATTGTCGCTGCCTACGCGCTCTACGAGGCCTTTTGCCAAAAGAGAAAACTCGGTTTCGCCCTTGAAATCCAGCACCTGGTACTTGATGGAAGAGCTACCGCAATTGAGAACCAGAATATTCATTAGATAATTATCGTTTGATTTGAGATGCGAAGTTACTAATAAAAACTTATCTTCGTGTCAAATTAGAGACGGATATGAAGGGAAGATGCGACATAGCTCTGTATGCGGCGGCGTTTGTGGCAGGAGATCTGGCGGCGGGCTGCTGCAACGGTCCTCTCAGGGTTTATCTGATTATTATTTCGGCCATCCTAATACCCCTGGTGACACTGCTTGTGGCGCGCAGAAAGGCCCGTTTTGCGGCGGTTGTGGCCTTCTTGATGTTGGGTATGCTTAACGCCTCAATTGGCCGATATCCCGCCCCGGAAGGGCCTCTAAAGCAAAAAGCCGGGGCCGTGAAGGAAGATATTTCTGCAAAACTATACGCAATTGCCGGCGGCGGCAGCGAAGGGGCCATCCTAAGCGCAATTGCCATAGGCGACCGCGGCAGCATAGACCGTACCCTGAAAAGCGAATTCCGCAGCAGCGGCGCAATGCACCTGATTGCCCTCTCGGGCCTCCATATCGGCGTACTGTACTTTTTCCTGACGCTGACTTTTGCCCTGCTTGGCAACAGCCGGCCATCGTGGCTGATGCGCAAACTGCTGATTCTGGCCATCCTCTGGGCCTACGCCTTTGTTTCCGGGATGTCCAACTCCATTCTCCGGGCGGTGATAATGATTTCTGTGTATGAGGCGGGCGAGCTGTTCGGCAGCGACAGGAGCCTAAAGCGCGCGCTGGCCATAAGCGCCTTTGCCACCACTCTCTGGCAACCCGACGCCCCATTTCAGATAGGCTTCCAGCTCTCCTACGGGGCGATGGCCGCCATCTGCTTCATATACCCGGCGGTGAAAAGGCTGCTGGAGTGCCGCAGCGCACTTATGGAAAAAGTGTGGAACACCGTGGCCCTTTCGCTCAGCTGCCAGGCCGCCACCGCCCCGCTGGTGCTGCTCTACTTCGGCACCTTCCCCAAGTATTTTATGATCACCAACTTTGTGGCGATACCCCTCACCAGCGCCGCGATATATCTGACGCCGGTGGCCCTTATAACAAAAAATCTCCCGTTTGCGGGAGACTTTTTGCAGGCCGCCTTACAGCTGTCGCTGAAGCTGCTGCGCGCGGCCATCCAGATTATCGCCGGCCTCTAGTTGTTGCCGGAACCGTCGAAGCAGTGGGTGCAGATGCACTCCTTGGGCAGGCCAATGGCCTTGACCACATTGTCCACAGAGTTGAACTTGAGGGAGTTCATCTTGAGGTTGCTGCGGATAGCCTCCACCATCTTGCAGTAGCAGGGGCTGCCGTAGGTGGCGTATTCCTTCAGGTTCTTGTCGTGAGTGCCCTCCAGCTGCTCTATGGTGCGGCGGGTCACAAACTCCAGCGGCGACTTGGAGGCGGAGAAATTAAGATACGGGCAGGGATATACCAGCGGCGGGCAGCTGATGCGGATGTGCACCTCCCCCGCCCCGTGACGGCGGAAAATCTCCACATTGTCTCTGAGCTGCGTGCCGCGCACAATGCTGTCGTCGCAGAACACCAGCTTCTTGCCCTTCATAAGCCCGTAGTTGGGTATCAACTTCATCTTGGCCACCAGAGAGCGGGTCGTCTGGTCTATCGGCATAAAGCTGCGGGGCCAGGTGGGGGTATATTTGAGCACGGCGTTGCGAAAAGGCACCCGTGCGCCCTCTGAATAGCCTATCGCCATACAGTTGCCCGAGTCGGGAATGGGCGACACCAGGTCGGCCTGGATATCATCCTGCTCTCCCATAAGACGGCCCAGATTGCGTCGCGCCTGGTCCACATTCACACCCTCGTAGGATGCTGCCGGGAAGCCGTAGTAAATCCAGAGAAAAGAGCATACGTGCAGCCGGCCCTCTGCGGGCAGCAGCGGCTTGATGCCGCCGGGGGTAATGACCACCGCCTCTCCGGGACCCAGCTCGCGCTCCAGGTCGTAGCCCAGATTTATCATACTGCAGCTCTCGCTGGCAACACACCAGGCGCCTTCTTTGCTGCCAATCACCAGCGGAGTGCGGCCGTAGAAGTCGCGGGCGGCTATAATGCCGTCGTCGGTGAGTATCAGCATAGTGCAGGAGCCCTCTATCTTGCTCTGGGCATAGCGGATGCCCTGTGCAAAAGAGTCGCCGTGGTTTATGAGCTGCGCCAGAAGCTCGGTGGCATTGGTAGAGCCGTCGCTGAGCTCGGTGAAAATCTTGCCTTCGCTAAGGACGTCCTGCGCCAGAGAGTCTATATTGGAGATTTTCATCACCGTGCAGATGGCATATCTGCCAAGGTGAGAATGCACCGCAATGGGCTGCGCCTCGCTGTCGCTGATCACGCCAATGCCCATATGGCCGTCAAACTTGGGCAGGTCCTGCTCAAACTTGACCCTGAAATAAGATTGCTTTAGAGAGTGAATGCTGCGCTTGAGCATTCCGTCAGAATTGATCACGGCCAGTCCGCCGCGCTTGGTGCCCAGGTGGGAGTGATAGTCCACACCGTAGAACAGATCAGTTATACATTTCTCTTTGGAAACAACTCCGAATAATCCACCCATATTCTGTCAATGGTTTGTCGGGGCAAATATAATAAAAAGGGCGACCGACCGGCCGCCCTTTTTGCGATTATTGTTATTGTTGAGTTGCGTCGTGATATATCTTGTTGTATTTCTCGTATTGAGCCATATACTCATCGCTCTGGGTACGGAAGCGGAAGTAGATATTCTTGAGGTACTCTGCAATTGCTACCTGCAGCTCCGGGTCGCCCTTTGCCAGCTCGTATGATTTCTCGAACGGCTCAATGGCTTTCTTGAGGGAGTTGTTAACCTCTTCGAGCAGTGCATTGTATTTGGCGTCGTCCAGCTCGGCATTTGCCTTGTCCTGATATTCAAGAGCCTCGTCGTAGTACATAATGCCCTTGTTCACGATACCGAAGATGTAGTTGTTGTCAATCTCGTAGCTCTTCTCGAAGAGTTCCATTGCAGCCTCTTTGTTGCCGAGCTTCTTGTTGATGTCACCCTCTACATAATAGAGGCTGGCGTTGCCGGGCTCGTTGGCCTGTGCCTGGTGGATGAGCTCGAACAGCCTGCTGCTGTCGCCGCCTGTGTCAAGGTTGTAGTTGATAAGGCCCACCAGAACCTGCTGGTTTTCGGGGAATGCGGCAAAACCTTTTTCAAGGATATCCTTGTAATTCTCCATATCATTCTTTGCGCGGTAGAGCTCTGCCATAATTGCATAGACTTCTCCCTTTGCTGCATAGCCGGCGTCCAGATCTTTCTGGAGAAGCGCCAAAGCCTTGTCGTTATGGCCGTTGTCGCGGGCCATAAGGGCGGTGTAGTAAACAGCCACGGTGTCCACGCGGTTCAGGATAGGGTTCTCGGTGCTCTGATATGCCTTCTCGAAGAACTCCTCTGCCTTAACCTTGTCGTCTGCCATATAATAGAACAGACCGGTATTGTGGTATGCAGAGCGGATTTTCTCTGCTGTCTCGGGATATTTCTTATTCTTATAGGCATATTCATCCAGTTTGTATGCCTTCAGAAGAGCCTCGGAGCACTTTGCAAGTGCATCTTCCATAAGCGGCTTCTTCACCAGCCAGAACTGGAGCACGCCGTTGGCATCGTAGTAGAGATCCTTGTCGTCGTAGCAATCCACCGAATAGGTCTGGCCATTTACGGTGCGCTCTTCTGTGGTGAACTGTTTGCCCTTGGTGAGCAGCTGCACTTCGTAGCGCTGCGCATTGGGGTATACGTCAGAGTTGGGATAGTCGTAGATGTCGTAGTAGGCCTGTGCAAGCTTGAGCCAAGGCTCGTGAGTGCCGGCTTTCTTGGGATTCTCCAGACTGGTCTGCAGCTTGTTGGCATACTTGAGGAGGTCTTTAGCCTTTTTGGAAAGGTCCTGTGCCGATGCGCCGATTGCCATTGCGGCAACGAGCATAATTACTACAAGTCGTTTCATAGTTTTAAGTATTAATTATTATTCATTTGTTTCTTCTGCTGCCTCGCCCTCTGCCTTGGGAGTCTCTTCTTCGCTGCGCGGCACTACGCACACCGCAGCTATGGAATCGCCTTCGCGAAGGTTGATGAGCTTGACACCCTGTGTGGCGCGACCCATAACCCTGAGACTTGCAACCGCCATACGGATGGTGATGCCGCTGCGGTTGATGATCATAAGGTCATTGTCGTCCGTTACGTCCTTAATAGCAATAAGCGCGCCAGTCTTTTCTGTGATGTTGATGGTCTTGACGCCCTTGCTGCCGCGGTTGGTGATGCGGTATTCCATAACGTCGCTGCGCTTGCCGAAACCGTTCTCGCTTACCACGAGGATCTGCGGACGCTGCTCTTCGGGCAGTGCGGAATCCACGCAAACCATACCCACAACCTCGTTGTCGGAGCCCTCTTCGCCTATGTCCATACCGCGGACACCAATGCTGGTGCGGCCCACGGCGCGGGCCTTGCTCTCGTGGAAGGTGCACAGGCGGCCCTCACGGCTGGCCAGGGAGATGAAGTTGTTGCCGTCGGTGAGCTTGGCCTCCAGCAGTTCGTCACCCTCGCGTATCACAATGGCGTTGACGCCTTTGCTGCGCACGTGCGAGTATTCTTTGAGCGAGGTCTTCTTGAAGGTACCCTTCTTGGTGACCATCACTACGTAGTGGTTCTCTACAAAGTCGGCGTCGGAGAGGTTCTTGACATTGATATATGCCTTCACGCTGTCGCCCTGCTCTATGTTGAGCAGATTCTGGATGGCGCGGCCCTTGGAGGCCTTCACGCCCTCGGGAATCTCGTAGGTCTTGAGCCAGTAGCAGCGGCCCATTGCTGTGAAGAACATCATAGTGCTGTGGTTGTTGGCCACATAGATGTGCTCTATGAAATCTTCTTCGCGGGTGGTGCTGCCCTTGCTGCCCACGCCGCCGCGCGCCTGGGTGCGGTATTCGGTGAGCGGGGTGCGCTTGATGTAGCCCAGGTGGGATATGGTGATGACCACGTCTTCGTTGGCGTAGAAATCTTCGGGGTTGATGTCGTCTGCGGTGGGAGCAATCTCGGTGCGGCGCTCGTCGCCGTACTTGTCAATGAGCTCGTGCATCTCGTCTTTGATGACGGCCAGCTGCAGCTTTTCGTCTGCAAGCACCTCGCGCAGATGGTGGATCAGCTTCTCCAGGTCGTCGTACTCTGCCTGGAGCTTGTCGCGCTCCAGACCGGTGAGCTGACGGAGACGCATCTCCACAATGGCGTCGGCCTGCGGTTGGGTGAAGCCGAACTTGGTCATAAGGCCGTCACGGGCTTCCTGCACCGTCTTGGACCCGCGGATGTGCTCTATGATAAGATCTATGATGTCCAGCGCCTTGAGCAGACCCTCCAGTATATGGGCGCGCTTTTCGGCCTTGTCCAGGTCGAATTTGGCACGGCGCACAACCACTTCGTGGCGATGGCGCACGAAATAGTGGATGAGGTCCTTGAGACCCAGCAGGCGGGGCTTGCCGTCTACCAGGGCTATGTTGTTGATAGAGAAGCTGGACTGAACCGGAGTGTACTTGTAGAGGTTGCTGAGCACCACGTTGCTGGAGGCGCCCATCTTGAGCTTGATAACCACGCGCATACCCTTGCGGTCGCTCTCGTCGTTTATATAGGCGATGCCCTCTATCTTCTTGTTCTCTACCAGCTCGGCTATTTTCTCTATCATCTCGCGCTTGTTCACCTGATAGGGAATCTCGCTGATGACTATGGTCTCGCGGCCGCTGTCGGAAACCTCGATTTCTGTTTTGGAGCGGATCACAATGCGTCCGCGGCCCGTCTCAAAGGCATCTTTGATGCCCTGCAGGCCCTGGATAATGCCACCGGTGGGGAAATCGGGGCCCTTGATGTGCTCCATCAGCTCCTCTACCGTGATTTCTGGATTATCGATATAGGCGCACACTGCGTTGCACACCTCGGTGATGTTGTGGGGAGCCATATTGGTGGCCATACCCACGGCGATACCGTTGCTGCCGTTGAGCAGCAGCACCGGAGCCTTGGCGGGCAGCACTACCGGCTCGGGCAGCGACTCGTCAAAGTTGGGCCTGAAATCCACTGTATTCTTGTCCAGATCGGCAAGGATATCCTCTGCCAGGCGCTCCAGCTTGGCCTCGGTATAACGCATTGCGGCGGGAGAGTCGCCGTCTATGCTGCCAAAGTTGCCCTGGCCGAACACCAGCGGGTAGCGCATGCTCCAGGGCTGCGCCAGACGCACCATTGCGTCGTATACGCTGCTGTCGCCGTGGGGGTGGTACTTACCAAGCACGTCACCCACGATACGGGCAGATTTTTTGGTTCCGCCGCTGTAGCCCACGCCCAGGCCGTCCATACCGAACAGCACGCGGCGGTGCACCGGTTTCATACCGTCCCTGACATCGGGAAGCGCACGGGAAACAATCACCGACATAGAATAATCTATGTAGGAGCTCTTCATCTCGCTCTCTATGTTTACAGGAATTATCCGTTCCTGAATTTCGTCCAATTCTTCGTCCATTTACTACTAAAAATTATGTGTCTTTTAAGCGTGTAAAAATAGTGATTTTTTCAGAGTTGGCAAAATGAAAATAACGTCTTTGAATATTTATCCGCATTCATTATTTTTGTAGGTTAAAAGTAATGTGCACCAGATGAAACGATGGCTCAAAGTATTGCTGGCACTGGCCGCCGCTGTAGTGGCGGTAGCCACCGGCGCCGTCGTTGCCCTGCAGGTGCCGGCGGTGCAGAAAGCCATCTGCGACAAGGTCACCAAATCGGTCAGCGAAAAGACCGGCCTTGACCTTCAGGTGGGCGACATCCACTTTGCCCTTTTCGACAGGGTGATTCTGGACGACGTGGTTCTGGCAAACGGCAAGGATACGATTCTGGTATGCAACAAAGCCTCGGCGGCGGTGTCTCCCCTGAAACTGCTCAAGGGCGACATAAAGATAAACCGCGTGAACCTGGACGGCGGGCGCCTGTACCCTTCCAACTTTCCCAAGGCGGTGAAAGATGCCACAGAGAAGGATGACCCCGGCGGCGAAGACAAGCCGTTCTCGCTGCCCAAGGTGAATGCTTCTGTGGGGCACATTGTGCTTAACGATTTCAAGGTTGTGAACTACAACCCCGGCGGCAAGCACGTGAACCGCAGCCAGGATCCGCGCCAGGTCGATTTCAACGACCTGAACGTGACCGACCTGCACGTGGACATCAAGGATGTGAAATACGACGGATATACAGCCTCGCTCAAGCTCAACGACATCTCTTTCAAAGAGCAGAACAGCGGCTTCGCGCTGGACAAACTCTCCCTGAAGGCCGACTATGACTCCACCGGGCTGCACATTGCCGATTTCAAGTTCAAGGACAAGTATTCCGACCTGTCGCTGCCGGAGGCCAACCTCAACTTCAAGGATTTCAAAGATTTTGAGCATTTCCAGGACAGCGTGTCGTTCGACGCATCCATCAAGAATTCCAAACTGGATTTGAGAAGCATCCAGGCTTTGGCCGAAAAAACCTCTTTCCTGGAGCTTAAGCTTTTGATAGACGGCAAGGTAGAGGGCAAGCTCTCTGACCTTCGCACCGAGTCGCTCAAGGTGTGGTCGGGCACCAAAGAGACCTTCCTGGACCTTTCGGCCCACCTGAGCGGCCTGCCCGATGCCACCCACACTATGGCCTCCATCAAGGTCAACCGCAGCTACACCAACACCAAGGATATTGCAGAAATAGTATATCAGTGCACCGGCAACAAGGCCAGCTTTGACAAGAAATCCATTTCCCATCTGGCTCCGGGAGAGCAGCTCTCCTTCACCGGTTCCCTGAACGGTTTCTTCGAAGATTTTGTGGTGTACGGCGCCGTGAAGAGCAATCTTGGCGGGTGCAACGTGGACCTTATGTGCCGCTCCGACGGCACCAAGGCATACGAGGTGCTGGGTTATGCAGATCTCAACGAGTTTGACCTGGGGCGGTTCCTTCAGGTGGACGGCCTGGGCAAGGCCACCTGCCACGCTTCTGCCTCGGGCATCTTTGCCGCGAACCCTAAGGACACCGAATACTATATCGACGAAATCAACATTCCCAAGTTCGAGTTCAACGGCTACTCCTACAGCAACATCTCCGGCAACGGCAACTGGCGCCAGAACGAGTTTGAGGGGCGCATTGTGAGCGCCGACCCCAACCTGAAGTTTATGCTGCAGGGCATCCTTGCCCCCAGCAGCTCCGGCAGCAGCCTGTATCATATGAAACTTTCGCTGGGTCACGCCGACCTGGCGGCGCTGGGCTTTGACAAGCGCGAAATATCCAACATAAGGCTCAATGCAGAGGCCGATGTGACCCAGACTCCAGACGGCCGCATTATGGGCAAGGTGGACCTGAAGGACATCCAGTGCAAGAGCGCCGACGGCACCTTTGACCTGGACGACATAGAGGTCATCTCGCTGAACGGCAAAGAGCGCTATATGCTGGGCGTGAACAGCGGAATGGTCACCGCAAGGTACCGCGGGGACGTGTTTGTCACCGACATCATCCCGCAGCTGGAAGGTATGGTGATGCTGGGCAAGCTGGACAATCTGGCCAAACGTATGAAAAAGATGCCGGTGCCCTGCACCGACAAGTTTGATCTGTCTGTCACCACCGGCGACCTCAAGGGCCTTCTGGGCTATCTGGCGCCCGGCGTACATATAGAGAACGGCACCTCCGTTTCGGTCAAGTCCAAGGGCGACAGCACCGGAGTTGTAAGCTTGAAGTCTCCCCTGCTGGCACTGAACAATATTTTTGTGCAGGACCTCAGCGGCAAGTTCGATTTCCAGAAGACATCTTCCAGCGGCAAGCTCTCCACCCAGATGATCCGCATAGGGGATGTCAGCCTGGCCGACGGTGTGCTCAAGGCCGACTGCGCCGGCAACAGCGCCCTGGCCGATTTCTCTTACTGCAACGACCCCGACTCCCTGGACTCCGGTCACCTGAAGGCAATGTTCTCTTTCCCCAACCTGAAGGAGGGCAACCAGAAGATGCTGGTGCACCTGGGACACTCTTATGTGCGGCTGGGCGGAGACCAGTGGAACATTGACCCCTCCAGCGTCTATTATGCCGACAAGCATATCACCATCAACGACTTCAATCTGTACAACAAAGACCAGGGCCTGGGCATCAACGGCATCCTGTCGGGCAGCAGCGCCGACACCTGCTCTTTCGATATCCGCAACCTGGATCTTGCCCTGGCCAACCTGCTGATGAAGGAGCCGCTGAACATAAGCGGAACCCTCACCGGCGACGGCAAGGTGATAGGTGTATTCTCGCACCCCGAGATTTTTGGCGACGTGGCGGTGGATTCCCTCTCGCTGGCCGGGCAGATGATTGGCCGCATAGAGGCCCACACCAACTACGACGACACCCTGCACCGCGTGAACCTGAACGCCAGGAACATACTTAACGGCGAGCAGGTGCTCACCGCCGCCGGCCACTACGATTCCGCCAAGGAGACCATCAACGCCACCGTGAGCGCCAAGCGTTTCAATGTGGGCGTGGTGGAACCGTTCCTCACCGGCCTTGCCTCGGACGTTAGCGGCACCCTCACCGCAGATGCCCTTATCACCGGCAAGCTGAATGCGCCCGACATCACCGTGAAGGGCGGCCGGCTGGAGAAGTTCTGCGCCAAGCTGGATTACACACAGGTTCCCTATACCCTGGACGGCTTCGTGGATGTGAACAGCAAAGCCATAACCCTGCGCGATTTCAACATCAAGGATCAGGAGAAAGGCACCGGCACCCTGAGCGGCGTGATTACCCACGACCATTTCAAGGACTTCAACCTGGGGCTGAACATCAGGGCCAACAACATTCTTGGGTTCGACACCTCTTTCAACGACAACGAGACGTTCTACGGCAAGGCATATGCCTCGGGCACCGTGGGCATCAGCGGCCCCATAAACGCCCTGGCCCTGAACATAGACGTGGCCACACGGCCCGTGTCGGTGGTGAATATCCCCATCCGCTCTGCCAGCACGTCGCAGTCGTCCATCCTCACTTTTGTGGACCATCGCCCGTCTGTAAGGCTCTCTACCATAGACTCCCTGATAAATCTTGGCCGCGTGAAAGAGAAGGCAGAAGAGAGGGCCTCCGGAGGCGGTCTGAACGTGTTTGCCCGCGTCCGGGCCAACGAAAACGCCAAGCTTAACCTGGAGCTTGACAGCGACGCCGGCGACGCCCTGCGCGTGAGCGGCAACGGTATAGTGGACATCAGCGTTAAGGACGGTGAGTTCAACATCACCGGCGACTACACCGTGAGCGAGGGCCAGTACGCCCTGGCAATGCTGGGTCTTGTGAACCGCGAGTTCACCCTGGATCCCGGCAGCACCATCCACTTCAACGGCGACATTATGCAGTCGGAGCTCAATATGACCGCATCTTACAAGACCAAGGCTTCCATATCGCCGCTGATGGCGGCCGGGAGCGAGAATTCGGTGCGCAGGCCCGTGAACTGCAACATAAAAATCACCGACAAGCTCACCAACCCCAGCCTGGGCTTCGACATCAAGATAGACGACCTGGACCCTACCATACAGGCACTGATAGAGGGCACCCTGAACACAGAGGAGAAGCGTATGCGTCAATTCCTGGCGCTGATTCTTTCGGGCTCGTTTATTCCCGACGAGCAGAGCGGCATTGTGAACAACACCTCCGTGTCTTATTTCAACGCCACCGAGATTATGAGCACGCAGCTGAACAACATTCTCCAGCAGCTGGGCATTCCCATTGACTTCGGCTTCAACTATCAGCCCACCGACACGGGGCAGGATCTGTTTGACGTGGCCATTTCCACACAGTTGCTCAACAACCGCATCAGCGTGAACGGCAACATAGGCAACCGCCGCTATATGACCAGCAACCGCGACGATATCGTGGGTGACATTGATGTGGAAGTCAAGCTGGACCGCCGCGGCAAGACCCGCCTGAAACTGTTCTCCCACTCTGCCGACGAATACAGCAACTATCTGGACCAGACCCAGCGCAACGGCGTCGGCGTCTCCTATAAAGAGGAGTTTGACTCGTTTGGCGACCTCTTCAAGAAGAAACCCCGCAAAAAAAGAGATGCCCCCGTTGAAGAGACATCTCCTGTAACTCCTGCTGCGGAATAACCTTAGCTGATGGTATCCTGCTGCATTGTGTAGAGGAACTCCTCGTTGTCGCGGGTGCGCTCCAGACGGGTGAGCATAAACTCCATAGCCTCCACTGAATTCATATCGGAGAGATACTTGCGAAGTATCCAGATTCTGTTGATGTGCTCCGGATTGTAGAGCAAATCGTCGCGGCGGGTGCTGGACAGGGTGACGTCCACTGCCGGGAAGATACGCTTGTTGCTGAGCTTGCGGTCAAGCTGCAGCTCCAGGTTGCCGGTACCCTTGAATTCCTCGAAAATCACGTCGTCCATCTTGGAGCCGGTCTCGGTGAGGGCGGTGGCAAGAATGGTGAGGGAGCCGCCGTTTTCTATGTTGCGGGCTGCGCCAAAGAAGCGTTTGGGTTTGTGCAGGGCGTTGGCGTCCACACCGCCCGAGAGCACCTTGCCGCTGGCGGGCTGAACGGTGTTGTAGGCACGTGCCAGACGGGTTATGGAGTCCAGCAGTATCACTACGTCGTGGCCGCACTCTACCAGACGTTTTGCCTTTTCAAGCACTATATTGGCCACTTTTACGTGGTGCTCTGCAGGTTCGTCGAACGTAGAGGCAATGACCTCGGCCTTTACGCTGCGCTGCATATCGGTAACCTCCTCCGGGCGTTCGTCAATCAGCAGCACCATCATAAACACTTCGGGATGGTTGTCTGCAATGGCGTTGGCAATGTCTTTCAGCAGCACTGTCTTACCGGTCTTGGGCTGAGCCACTATAAGGCCGCGCTGACCCTTGCCGATGGGGGTGAACATATCCACGATGCGCACCGAGAGGTTGCTGTTGTGGCCGTTGCCGGTCAGGTTGAACTTCTCGTCGGGGAAAAGCGGTGTCAGGAAATCGAACGGGACGCGGTCGCGGATGAATTCCGGGCTGCGGCCGTTTATGGTGTGGATCCTGACCAGAGGGAAATATTTGTCGCCTTCGCGCGGCGGGCGGATGTCACCTTTGATGGTGTCGCCTGGCTTCAGGGCATAGCTCTTTATCTGCGACTGCGACACGTAGATATCGTCGGGAGAGTTCAGGTAGTTGTAGTCAGAAGAGCGCAGGAAGCCGTAGCCGTCGGGCATAATCTCCAGCACGCCGCTGGCCTGCACCACGCCGTCATATTCAATGCGGGGGCGCTGGGGCTGCTGGTTGTTCTGCTGGTTATTATTCTGCTGATTGTTCTGCTGAGGCCTCTGGGGCTGCTGCTGATTCTGATTTTGATTTTGATTCTGATTCTGATTCTGGGGCTGCTGGGGAGCCTGCTGGCTGTTCTGCTGGGACGCCGCCGGCCTTTCGGCGCTCTGGGCGTTCTGTACAGGTGCGCTCTGCTGCTCTGCAGCGCCCTGACGCATACGGGGACGCAGCTGGCGCTTGGGCTGAGGTTGTTCTGCAGCGGGAGCCGGTGCAGGTGCAGGTGCAGGTGCCGCCTCGGCCTGGGGAGCCTCGGGGTCAACCTTGACCGCCTTGGAGCGGCTAACGCGCTTGCGGGCGGGCTTTTCTTCTGCAACGGGAGCCTCTGCCGGAGCGGGTGCGGCCGCCGCCGCAGCCTCTGCCTTGGGCTTGCGGCCGGGCTTCTTCTTAGCAGTCTCGGCCGGCTCGGCAGCCGCCTCTTTCTTGGGACGGCCCTTGGCGCGGGTTGTTTTCTTTATAGGTTCGCTGCTCTGGATAGCCTGTTCGTCCAGAATGGCGTATACCAGGTCTTTTTCTGCGATAGATTCGGGTTTCTTGATTTTCAGTTCCTTGGCAATCTCTATCAGTTCTTCCCTACTCTTGCCATTGAGTTGAATTATGTCGTACATAAATATAAATTAGATGATTTGCGGGTAGGCAGAGAGCCTGCTTCCCCGTTAAAGGATGCACAAATATAGCACGAAATAGCTTACAAACAATAGTTACTATTCAAAAATGTTTGCCATCTGCTGCCTCAGGCTGCCCGCAGCAGAAGCTGCGGCTCCGGCAAAATCGCTGCCCGAAGAGGCATATATGATGCCTCTGGAAGAGTTTATCAGCAGGCCGCATTTGGAATTGAGGCCGTGCTTTGCCACTTCTGCCACGCTGCCTCCCTGGGCTCCTACGCCCGGCACCAGCAAGAAATGGTCGGGACATATCTCACGGATTCCGGCCAGCATCTCGGGTCTGGTGGCGCCCGCCACAAACATCATATTATCGGGGGTGCCCCACTCCATAGCGGTTCCGATGACTTTCTTGTACAGGTCCCCGTCCAGCTCGAAATCGGCCGCAGAGGCATTGGATGTAAGCCCCAGCACCACGGCCCACTTGCCCTTGTATTCAAGGAACGGGGCTATGCTGTCACGGCCCATATAGGGGGCCAGGGTCACCGCGTCGCAGGGCATATTGTCAAAGAAGGCCTTGGCATAGCGGGCGGCGGTGTTGCCAATGTCGCCGCGCTTGGCGTCGGCTATGACCATAATCTCGGGATAATGCTCTTTTATGTAGCCGACGGTCATTTCCAGCTGCTGCCAGCCCCAGGCACCGTAGCACTCGTAGAATGCGGTGTTGGGCTTGTAGCATACGGCACAGTCGGCGGTGGCATCTATGATTTCGCGGTTGAAAATGAACAGCGGATACTGCTCGCCGTCCAGCGTCGCGGGGAGTTTTTCCAGCACGGTGTCCAGCCCCACGCACAGGCAGCTGCGCTTGGCCTTTATCTGCTCGTAAAGTTGATTAGCGGTCATAATATTTATAGAATAGCGCTATGGATTCCATCCCCTTGAAAAGCTGGTCCAGCAGGTAGCTCTCGTTGGGAGAGTGTATGAAGTCGCGCTCCAGGCCAAAGCCCATAAGCAGAGGGTCTGCGCCAAGCAGTTGCTGCATCTCGGCCAGGATGCCGATGCTGCCGCCGCCGCGGGCCGGCACCGGCTCGGTGCCGTACACCTCGCCCATCGCTCTGGCCGCAGCCCTGTAGGCGGGAGAAGACACCGGAATCAGGAAGCCGTCGCAGCCGTGGTTTTCGTAGACCTCAACGGTGACATCGCCGGGTGCGATGGCTTTGATATGCTTCCTGAACAGCTCCGCGATTTTGCCGCAGCGCTGGTTGGGGACCAGGCGCATAGAGACTTTGGCACGGGCCTCCTTGGGGATGATGGTCTTGGAGCCTTCTGCGGTGAAGCCGCCCACTATGCCGTTCACGTCCAGGCACGGGCGGATGCTGCGCCGCTCCTGAGTGGTGTAGCCCTTCTCACCGCGCACGCCGCGCACGCCAATCTCGTGGGCGAATTCCTCTTCGTCAAACGGCGCCCTGGAGAGCATTTCCCGCTCTTCGGCAGAGAGTTCCACCACATCGTCGTAGAAGCCTTTTATGGTCACGCGGCCATCTTTGTCAATCAGCTGGCTGATGATGTCGCACAGCACGTTGGCAGGGTTGGCCACGGCGCCGCCGTAGTGGCCGGAATGGAGGTCGGCGGAGGGGCCTTTGACCACGATTTCCATATAGGCCAGGCCGCGCATTCCGCAATTGATGGAGGGGACTTTGGCCGATATCATAGTGGTGTCGGAAACCAGAATCACGTCGCAGGAGAGCATCTCCCTATTGTCCCTGACCCACGCGGGCAGAGAGGGTGAACTTATCTCCTCTTCCCCTTCGAAAATGAATTTTATATTGTGGTTGAGTTGTCCGGTTTTCACCAGATACTCAAACGCCTTCAGGTGCATGAATATCTGCCCTTTGTCGTCATTGGCACCGCGCGCATATATGGCACCATTGCGGATTTCGGGCTCAAACGGGTCGCTTTTCCACTCGCCTATCGGGTCCACCGGCTGCACGTCGTAGTGGCCGTAGACCAGCACCGTGGGCCGCGCAGGGTCAATGATTTTCTGAGCGAACACCACCGGGTGGCCTTCGGTAGGATATACATTGGCACTGTCGGCTCCGGCCTCCATCAGAAGCTCTGTGAGACGGAAGGCGCAGCGCGACATATCCTCTGCGTGCTCCGGCTCGCTGCTCACCGACGGGATGCGCAGCAGAGAGAATAATTCATCGTAAAATCGGGACTCGTTTTGCTTAATATATTGATTCATATATCGTATTTTTACAAAAATAGCTAATTTTTACTAACTTTGTGGACTTTTAGCGCGACAATAAATCATATTAATAATAAAATGCAGATCAAAGAGAAAAAAATTGACGACCTCAACCTTAAGTTGACCGTCACACTGGACAAGGCAGACTGGGAAGAGCCCAGGAAGAAAAAACTCAACAATTTCCGCCATAAGGCCGACATCAAGGGGTTCCGCAAGGGTATGGCTCCGATGTCGCTCATAGAGCGTCTCTACGGCGGCCAGGCTATGGCAGAAGTTGTCAACGGCCTGATTAGCGACGGCATCAACAAACACATCGAGGACAAGAAGCTGGAAATCATAGGCGAGCCTCTCCCCACCGACAAGGATATGAAAAATGACTGGGAGAATGGCGAAAAGCTCAGCTTTGAATACGAAATGGGTCTTTATCCCAAGATTGACGTGGACATCACCGCAGAGGACAACATCCCCTACTACAAGGTGCGCGTGACCGAGGCTGCAAAGGCTGACTACAAGAAGAACCTGCTCAAGCAGTTCGGCACTCTGGTAGACGGCAAGAAACTTGGCGCCGACGACTTTATGACCGCCGATTTCGAGCAGGGCGAGACCAAGGTAGAGGACACCTACGTGGCGCTGCGCTCTATGGCTTCTGAAGAAATCAAGAAGAGTTTCATAGGCATCAAGCCGGGCGAGGTGCGCGACGTGAACGTGGTTGAGACCTTTGCCAACGAGACCGACCGCGCCGCTATGCTCCACCTCAAGAAAGAGGAGCTGGCCACCAAGGAGCCCGTATGGAAGATGACCGTGAAGAGCATCAAGACCTACAAGGATGCCGAGGAGAACCAGGAGACCTACGACAAGATTTTTGGCAAGGACGTGGTCAAGACTCCCGAGGACTTTGACAAGAAGATTGCAGAGCGCCTGGCAGATGAATATCAGGGCGAGAGTGACTACCGCTTCAGCATAGACGCCCGCGAGTATCTGGTAAATAAGGCTGACATCAAGCTTCCCGAGGCGTTCATCAAGCGCTGGTTGCTGGCCGCAAACGAGGGCAAGTTCACCGCAGAGGACATCGAGAAGGACTTTGACGCCTTTATGAAGGATTTCCGCTGGGACATCGTGCGCAACCGCCTTATGAAGGCTCACGACATCAAGGTCACCAAAGAGGATATGGAGCGCGAGGCACGTGCTTTCGTGAACTATCAGTACGCTATGTACGGCCTCTCTTCCCTGCCCGAAGAGCAGACCAAAGAGGCTGCAACCCGCCTCCTTGCAGACCAGGAGCAGGCTCGCCGCATCTACGAGAAGGTAGAGAACGACCTGGCTGTAGATTATATCAAGAAAAACGCTACCCTGACCAAGAAGAGCATCTCGCTGGACAAGATGCGCGAACTGGCAAAATAACTCTTATGAAATCTGAATTCGAAAAATTCGCGGTCAAGGATCGCGGCATAAGTTCGCTGACGCTGGACGGCTACCGCAAGATTGTCTCCAGCTATATGAACCCTATGATCATAGAGGAGCGCCAGCTGAACGTGGCCCAGATGGACGTATTCTCCCGCCTGATGATGGACCGCATCATCTTTCTGGGATGCCCCATCAACGACGAGGTGGCCAACATCATCCAGGCACAGCTGCTGTTCCTGGACAGCAACGGGTATGACAGCGACATTTCGCTGTATATAAACTCCCCCGGCGGCGAGGTGTATGCAGGCCTCGGCATCTACGACACTATGCAGACCATCGCCAGCGACGTGCATACCATCAACACCGGCCTTGCGGCATCTATGGCCTCCATACTGCTGGCAGCCGGCACCAAGGGCAAGCGCAGCGCCCTGCCCCACAGCCGCGTGATGATTCACCAGCCTATGGGCGGCGCTCAGGGACAGGCCTCCGACATAGAGATCACCGCCCGCGAGATCCTCAAGCTCAAGGACGAGCTCTATCAGATTCTGGCAGAGCACACCGGCAAGACTTTCAAGCAGATTGTGAAGGACGCCGACCGCGACTACTGGATGACGTCAAAGGACGCTCTTGAATATGGAATGATAGACGAAATTGTTACAAGACCTGCCTCCAAGGCAGCCAGGAAATAATGGCAAAAACTCCCAAGACACCCTCCCGGTGCGTTTTCTGCGGCCGCAGCCAGGACGAAGTGAACCTGCTCATCACCACAGAGAACGCCGCCATCTGCAGCGACTGCGCAGAGGCTGCGTATAATGCGGTGCGCGAGGTCCTTCACCCCGCCGGCAGTTCCATAAAGAGCAACGGCAAGGTCACCGGCGAATTCTCGCTCAAGAAACCGCGCGAGATGTACGACTTTATGAGTCAGTACGTCATTGGCCAGGACGCCGCCAAGAAGGTGCTGGCGGTGGCGGTATACAACCACTACAAGCGCATCGAAAACGAAGGCAACAGCGTCATAGAGAAGTCCAACATTCTGCTGGTTGGTCCCACCGGCACAGGTAAGACCCTGCTGGCCCGCACCATCGCCAAGATGCTTAACGTGCCGTTTGCCATTGTGGACGCCACCATCCTCACCGAGGCGGGTTATGTGGGAGAAGATGTAGAGAGCATCCTCACCCGGCTGCTTCAGGATGCCGACTACGATGTCAAGCGCGCCGAGCGCGGCATCGTGTTCATAGACGAGATAGACAAGATTGCCCGCAAGAGCGACAATCCCTCCATCACCCGCGACGTGTCGGGCGAGGGCGTGCAGCAGGCGCTTTTGAAAATCATAGAGGGCAGCATAGTGAACGTTCCTCCTCAGGGCGGCCGCAAACATCCTGAGCAGCAGATGATTGCCGTGAACACCGACAATATATTGTTCATCTGCGGCGGTGCCTTTGAAGGCATAGAGCGCCACATCGCCCACCGTCTGAACACGCAGGTTGTGGGTTATGACGCCCAGAAGCGGCGCGACTTGATAGACAAGAACAATATGATGCAGTACGTGGCGCCTCAGGATCTGCGCGCCTACGGACTCATCCCCGAGATAATCGGCCGCCTGCCGGTGATCACACACCTCAACGCGCTGGACCGCAACACCCTGCGCGCCATACTCACCGAGCCCAAAGACAGCATCATAAAGCAGTACACAGAGCTTTTCCGCCTGGACGGAATAGAGCTGGTGATTGGCGAGGATGTGCTGGACTTTATCGTGGACAAGGCCATAGAGTTCAAGCTGGGCGCCCGCGGACTCCGCTCCATTTGCGAGACTATGATGATGGACGCTATGTTCGATGCCCCCACCAGCAAGAAAAAGAAGTTTGTGGTTACCCTTGACTATGCAAAGCAAAAGGTAGAGCAGAGCGCACTGTACGTCACCGCTCTCACCACCAGGGAAGATGACTAAGGTTTCGGTCATAATCCCCCTGTACAACTCTGCACGGTTTTTACCTTCCCTTTTCGAAAATATCGCGCAGCAGACCATCGCTGCCGATCTGGAATTCATTTTCATAGACGATCACGGCAGCGACGATTCGCTATCGGCGGCCCGTTCGCTGGCAGCCTCGTCGCCGCTCAAGTGCGTCTTTGGCGCCACCGCGTCCAACGGCGGCCCCGGCGCCGCCCGCAACGTGGGCCTCAAGATGGCCGGCGGCGAATATGTCGCTTTCCTGGACAGCGACGACGCCCTGGATTTTTCGTTCTGCGAAAAACTCTACAATGCCACCCTGGCAGCCGATGCCGACCTGGCCTACTGCGACATACTTGCAGTAAAGGGCTCCGGCAGCACGGTTTGGAGCAACCCCGTGGTGGCTTCCGGCCCGTTTGACAGCGAAAAGCGGCTCTTCTTCCTGAAGAACTATAAATCGTATTTCACCTCTTTCATATACAGGCGCACCCTGCTGACCCGCGAGGGAATCTGTTTCCCCGCCACCCGCAGTGCAGAGGACAGCTGCTTTTTGACCGAGGCGCTGCTTTGCGCCGGCAGCATCGCCTGCGTGCAGGAGCCCCTCTACATCTATCAGATGCGCGGCGACTCCCTCTCGCTGGGACGCCTGGACGGACGGCATATGCAGCGGATGACATCTTTCGACGCCCTGCTGGACTTTGCACGCAGCAAGAATCTGTACGATGAGTTTGGACAGATGCTGGACTATCTCTATGTGAAAAAGGCCGCCGTGGGCGCCGCCCGCAACAACCCCCTCGCCCGCCGCGAGATCCGCCGGCACTGCCTGGCCGCCGTGCCCGGCTTCCGCAAGAGCCGCTACTGGCGCTCAGACCTCAAACTCCGCCTAGCCGCCTGCCTCCTCCTGGGGCTGTAAAACCCAAAAGGCCGTCCCCATTGCTGGAGCCGGCCTTTTGTATTGCATAAGCTGGACGCTAGCGCCCGTCGTACATTTCTTTGTAGTAGTTCTGATAGTCGCCGCTGGTGACATTGTCCATCCAGGCCTGGTTGTCCAGATACCAGCGGACGGTCTTCTCTATGCCCTCTTCGAACTGGAGAGAAGGCTCCCAGCCCAGTTCGCGCTGCAGCTTGGAAGAGTCTATCGCATAGCGCAGGTCGTGGCCGGCGCGGTCGGTGACATAGGTTATCAGGTTCATATCCTCGCCCGGCGCGCGGCCCAGCAGACGGTCCACGGTGTTGATAAGCACCTTGATGATGTCTATGTTCTTCCACTCGTTGAAACCGCCTATATTGTAGGTGTCGCCAATCTTTCCCTTGTGGAAAATGAGGTCAATGGCGCGGGCGTGGTCCTCTACAAAAAGCCAGTCGCGCACATTCTCGCCCTTGCCGTATACCGGCAGCGGCTTGCTGTGGCGGATATTGTTTATGAACAGCGGTATCAGCTTCTCGGGGAACTGGTAGGGACCATAGTTGTTGCTGCAGTTGGTCACTATGGTCGGCATCCCGTAGGTGTCGTGGAATGCCCGCACAAAGTGGTCGCTGGAGGCCTTGGAGGCACTGTATGGGCTGTGCGGCTGATATTTGAGGTCTTCTGTGAAGAACTTCTCGCCATAGGCAAGATGGTGCTCGCCGCTGGAGGCCTTGGTGGTGAACGGCGGCTCTATCCCTTCTGGATGGGTCATCTCCAGGGCGCCGTATACCTCGTCGGTAGAGATGTGGTAGAAGCGCTTCCCCTCAAATTTCTCCGGCAGGGCTTCCCAAGTCAGTTTGGCCGCCTGCAGCAGGCTCAGCGTGCCCATCACGTTGGTCCGGGCAAAGGTAAACGGATCTTTGATGCTGCGGTCCACGTGGCTCTCGGCGGCAAGGTGTATCACGCCGCTGATGCCGTACTGCCCGAACAGCTTCATCATCAGTTCAAAGTCGCAGATGTCACCCTTTACGAACAGATAGTTGGGCTTGCTCTCAATGTCGCGCAGGTTGGCCAGATTGCCGGCATAGGTCAGCTTGTCCAGATTGATGATGCGCACGTCGGGGTATTTGTTCACGAACAGCCGCACCACGTGGCTGCCTATGAACCCGGCACCGCCGGTAATCATTATTGTCTTTTTGAAATCCATCTACAGCAGATTTAAAAGGTATTGTCCGTAACTGTTGCCGGCCATCGGCCGTGCCAGAGATTCAAGTTTTTCAGAGGATATCCAGCCCTTGCGCCAGGCTATCTCTTCCAGGCAGGCGACGCACTCTCCGGTGCGGTCTTCAATGGCTTCTACAAAGGTGGAGGCCTGGCTCAGGCTGCCGAAAGTGCCGGTGTCCAGCCAGGCGAAACCTGTACCCAACTGCATCAGTTTCAACTTTCCGCGGCTTAAGAATTCCTGGTTCACAGAGGTGATTTCCAGCTCTCCGCGCGCCGACGGCTTCACGTTTTCTGCTATCGAAACGACCTCGTTCGGGTAGAAATAGAGCCCTGTCACGGCATAGTTGCTCTTGGGCTGCGCCGGCTTCTCTTCTATAGAAACGCAGTTGCCGTCGACATCGAACTCTGCCACACCGTAGCGCTGGGGGTCAGCCACGCGATAGCCGAAAATGGTGGCCTTGCCGCCCTTTTGGGCAGTTTCCACAGCCTCTGCCAGCATCGCCTCAAAGCCCTGACCGTGAAAGATATTGTCGCCCAGCACCAGGCAGGCACAGTCGCTGCCTATAAAATCCTTGCCGATGATAAAGGCCTGCGCAAGGCCGTCGGGAGAGGGCTGCTCGGCATAGCTGAAATGCACGCCAAAGTCGCTGCCGTCGCCCATCAGGCGCCTGAATGCCGGAAGGTCCTGCGGCGTGGATATAATCAGTATCTCGCGGATTCCGGCCTGCATCAGCACCGAAACCGGATAATATATCATAGGCTTGTCATAGACTGGGAGCAGCTGCTTGCTGACCCCTTTTGTGATTGGATAGAGCCTGGTTCCGCTGCCGCCGGCAAGGACGATACCCTTCATAAGTGAAAAAAATTAAAAAAAGTCTGTTAAGATTTGCCTACTGCTGCATTTAATAAAGCGAGAAGGCAAATAAGTGTTTACAAATATATGAAAAAAATAAATGGAATATCCCTCTTGGCTGCAGGCTTGGTGATGGTGGCATCTCTTGCCGGCTGCTCCAAGGGATTTATGGATTACTATCCGGCAAAGGATGCTGCCGCGGTAGATGGTTTGCCGGGCGAATATAGCAGTGACGTATACGGCGGCGAAAGTGGCGGTGAAGGACAGGAAGGCATTAACTATGCCAGCGGCGTTGTGACTGCCGGCGAGTGGAACGACATTGCCAACTGGGACTTTTGGAGCAAACTGCTCAACAACCAGGACTGGGCCGGCTACGCATCTTTCTACAGTTTCTATCCCCGCAACTTTGTTTATGTAGAGCTCAAGGACTCTTTTGACGCTCCCGTGTGCGGAATGAAGGTGAAACTCCAGAAAAACGGACAGGATGTGTGGGAGGCTATCAGCGACAACACCGGTCACGCTGCCCTCTGGGCAAATCTGACCGACGATTCTTTCAAGGTGAATCCCGACGACTATTCCCTGACCATCAATGGCAGCACATATAAAGACCTTCAGTTCACCACACCCAACACTGCCGAAGTTGCCGTGAACAAATACACCGTGGCGCCAATGAAGGTGCTGGATGCGATTGACGTGGCGTTCATAGTAGATGCCACCGGCAGTATGGGAGACGAGATCGGCTTCCTGAAAGCCGATCTGAAGGCAATCCTTGAGCTGGTGGGCCAGCAGTGCACCGCCCAGGTGCGCACCGGCACAGTGTTCTATCGCGACGAAGGCGATGAATACGTCACCAAATTCTCCCAGTTTACCAACGATGTGAACGAGACTTCCAAATATATTGGCAAGCAGGACGCTGAGGGCGGTGGAGACTGGGAAGAGGCTGTACACAAAGCCCTGGAAACTGGTATCCAGTCGTTGCAGTGGGACACCCACGTAAAGAGCCGTGTAGCCTTTATGCTGCTGGACGCTCCGCCCCATCACGAAGATGCCATCATAGCCTCCTGCCAGAAATCTATTGCCAAGTATGCCGAAATGGGTATTAAGATAATTCCGGTATCGGCCAGCGGCATTGACAAGGGCACCGAATACCTGCTCCGCAGCTTTGCGATGGCAACCAACGGAACATACGTATTCATCACCAATCACAGCGGCGTGGGCGGAGAGCACATTGAAGCCACCGTGGGTGAATACCAGGTAGAGAAACTTCGAGACCTCATAGCGAGACTTATTATAGCTTACGCGAAGTAAGCCTCGTCATCTGTATTTTAAGTTATATTAGTTATTTGTCGAAGAAAGGCCGGCTCCAGCAATGGGGACGGCCTTTTGGGTTTCGGTATCGGTCCAAAATGTTGCAGGATTCATCACTGTTTGTTCAGCGCAGGGAGGTTAATCATCATTCCGGCACCTTGACCGGCAGACACTTCGGGGAGCTTACCGTCCCACTTTTCTATCCAGTCCTCCTGAATGATGAAGGGGCTGAGCGAGGCGGCAATAGTGCGGTTGTAGTATGCCTCGGCGTCGGCCCTTACACGGGTGGCCTCGGCCTCACCCTTAGCCTTGGCTATCGCAATCTGCGCGTTGGCTTCGGCCTGTTTCACCAGATTCTCTGCCTTCAGCGCTTCCTGGATGGCCTGGTTCTTGGCCTCGATGGCAGCGGACAGGGATGCCGGAGGAGTGATCTGGGAGGTGAATTCATTTACCTTGAAACCCTCGTCTTCCAGGCTCTTTTCCAACATAGCCCTCACTTCTGCCTCAAACTTGGCCCTGTTGGCCATCAACTCATCCGAGGTGTAGTTGTTGGCGCAGATACGGTAGGCATCGTAGATGCAGGTGCGCATATAACCAGCTTCGATGTCACGCAGCGGACGGCGGTACTTGTTGAACACGTAGGTCGCCTTGGAGCGGTCCAGCTGGTAGGCCAGCAGCGGATCCATAAGAAATTCGGCGGCGTCTTTGGTGGTGACGGTAAACGGACTGTAGTCCACCCTCTGTATGTAGACGGGATATGTGAACACATCAGTGGTAATGGGGTTGTAAAAAATTATACCGCTTACCTGCGTAGCTTTGAGCTCGCCCTGCTCGGTGAGCGAGAATTTGCGGAACTTGATACCAATCTCACTGTTGTCCACCATCTTGGTGCAGCAGAGAAGGAGTATGAACAGAGCAACGGCCACTGCCGACCAGATTAAAATTTTCTTGTTTTTCATATCGGTATTATCGTTTTATGCACAAATGTATATAAAAACATCTTACCACTCCAACTCCGCGGCCACGGGGAAGTGGTCGGAAACGAATTTGGATGTGCAGTACGATTGCGTAATCCGGCGGATGCTCTTGCAGCCGGAGAAGCCCGAATAGAAGATATAGTCTATGTGGCGGTCGTCCATATTACGGCCCCAGTCGTGCCAGGTAGGGCCGTCATCGGCCTCGGCGGCGGAGGTCCAGGCGTCGGTCATCATCGCCCGCAAATCGGTAAGGCAGGGGTCATCGGGATAGACGTTGAAGTCGCCGCACAGAATCATGGGCCAGCCTTCTGGGTTCATCTCCCCTATCCTTTCCACCACAAGCGCCAGGCCATTTCGGCGCGCCTTCACTCCGACGTGGTCCAGATGGGTATTCACAAAGAAGAACCTTCTTCCACTGTCGATGACCTCCAGCAGTGTCCAGGTGGCCGTGCGCTTGCAGGCCGCATCCCAGCCGAAAGATGGCACGTCGGGCGTCTCGGAGAGCCAGTAGGTGCCCCAGTCTTTCAGTTCGAGCCTGGTTGTGTCATAGAGCACCGACATATGTTCGCCGCCGTGGATGCCGTCTTCACGACCTACTCCCACACATTGATACTGCGGGCAGCGCTCCACTATATATTCCAGCTGGAAGTCGTACGCCTCCTGAACGCCGAAAACCGCCGGGGCGACGTCAGCAATCATAGCCACAGCAGCTTCCCGCCGGTTTTCCCAGTTGTTCAGGGAGTCCTGCTCCCGGGCCACGCCCAGGCGTACGTTGAAGGTCATCACAGAGAGCGTACCGGCCTTACGGCAGGACACGGCCGCAACCATCAAAACCAGAATCCAGATTATCCTTTTCATAAAACTATTACCAGATTATCTTAACCTTGACCCCATCGGGATTGTTGTCGAAGGTGAGAAGGTAGGTTTTGCTTAGGGCGTCCCAGCAGGCGGGGTCAAAACATTCGGCATCGCCCACCAGCACGCTCTTGGGCACCGAAGGGAGCAGGATTCTGGATGCGTTCACAGTTTCTATGGGACTTTTGGCTGTAAACGAGAATGTACGGCCTTTCCTTACGATGTCATAGGCACGGCTGGCGGCCGTATCGGATGAAGGGTTCACGGTATTGACAATGCGTGGGCTGTTTGTGGAGTCTGCATCTTGGGAAGGGACGATATGACCAATGGCAGACAACTGCTCCTTGGCCAGGTCAAGGGGAACGTCGCGAGGGTCACAGCTGCGCTTTGCGGCAATGGCAGCGACTACCCCGGCAGCCTGTCCCATACCCATACAGGAAGCCTGCACACGCAAGGCAGAGTTAGCCCCATGGTCACTGGATACAGCCCTCCCTGCAACCAGCATATTCCCAACGCCTTTCGGAATCATGGCTTTGAGCGGAACAGAGCCTATTTTCCCTTCCTCCAAGAACACCAGACGAGCACCGGTGGTACCGGCTTTGTGCTCATCGACCATCCAATAGGACCAGCTGAGGGCATCCTCATCCGGAATGCCGCTCAGGTACTCGCTTTCTGTGATTGTCTTCTCTCCAACCACACGGCAGGTCTCACGGACACCCACCTCTCTTGCTGCCTTTACAACCTCAACGTTCTCAAGCCCGGGCTGCTTGCGGATAAATGCTACGACCCTATTCATAGCCTCGACACCCCGGCGGTTTGTCTCCGCACGTGCTTCGGGAGTGGAATTATCTGCACCAGGAATGTAACTTCCTGTCCCACCTCCTTTTTGGATAAACCAATCCATCCCCACATATATATCCGTGGGCAGAAGCTCCCCTTTTTCAATGGCATCCTGATGGGCCCTGACAACGGCCTGTGCGTCAAATGGGATACCCTGGGAGGACAGCCAAAAGAAGTACGACCCAGGTTGGCGGACATCGTCGGGCTCCCGGACTGTCTGCGCCCCTGCCAGGGACGCCACCGTAGCGTTGCCAGTTGCATCTACTACCTGCCGGCCAGTGACCGATCCAAATTTCCATCCTCTGATGCTCTTTTCTACAGACACCACTTCTGTGTCAAAGAAGATATCGACACCTGCTTCGCGCAATTTCCGCTCAGCCACCTTGGCATAAATGTCAGGATCCACATGGACACAGCTCTCCACCCACTTATACGGATCCTGACGGGAAAAGTCCGGCAATGTTCCGCTAGCTTCTGTGACAGCTTCAGTGACCAGTTCCCAAACCGGCCCTGCAATTATCTGCCGCCGCCAGGCATAGAAAAGCCCCATGTCCACGACCTCAGCCTGGACAGTAGTCCCACCTATCAGGGTATCTCTTTCAATGAGGGCTACTTTTGCTCCCACCTCAGCCGCTCCCAACGCAGCCCCTATTCCGGCCGGGCCGCTCCCCACGACAACAACATCATAAGGCTCCTGTATGGAGCAGGACCATATCAGAACAAGCAGAATGACGCCGAGAAGGAATAACCTTGTTTTCATATCAGGATAAGCCCCTTATTAATGTCTAATCAGTAATTTGACCAAATATACGTATTTAGATGCTTAATCATCTATCATCAACCTTGTAATTGCGCTGAACTCCTCTGAATAATCACTTTTCGTTCCGTCCTTGTTGACGCTACGTATCCTATAATAATACCGCCGGTGGGAATCGAGTCCGGTATCTTCGTATCGGGCGACACGGTAAGGGATTCCATTATGCACCTCATTCCTGACTTCGCTTATGAAGGTCTCTTGCGAGCATTCAAAGCCAGGTTCAGTCGAGCGGTAGAGCTCGTAATGGTCAAAATCCTCGTCCATATTTGCGCCCCATAACAAATACAACTGTCCGTCATCATCCCCGTGCGTAGCACAAGGGCGCGTAATAAGTCCAGTGTACTCATATCCGTCGTTCAACGGCTTGGAGAACTTTATCTTCTTTCTTGGGGCTATGCGTAAAGTAACATATTCATAAGGCTTTACTGATATCTTGCCGTTTCTGATTATCTTGAGGTCGTTCTCCAGAATGTCAGCACGTACCATTCTACTGTGCTTCAAAAAATCCCGGCATATGGCAGTTACGACGCTACGCCCTTCAGTCTCCTTGAGTCTCACGATAAACCCTCTTCCGTCCTCGGCAGCCTTTACTGTTATGACTTGGATATTTGGCGCATCGGAGCAAATATGCTTTTCCAGTATAGAGTAATAAGGGTCGGTGACTTTTCTTGCCACATAAGGAATGTGTGCATCTCGCCAAGAACCAGCATAAGAAGTAATTGCATAGCGGAAGCGTAGAGTCACCTCCTCGCAGTCGGGGTTATGCCTCTGCAACCAGTCGTTAAACACATAACTATATAGCGCGCTCTTGCCTTCAGGAAGTTTTCCGAACGAGTAGCTTGTCTTGTCAGGGTGGATTTCGCCGAATTCCATCAGTGAGGAATCCCATTGTATAAGAGCAACGCCAAAATCTCCATTCTCGACAGACGACCATTCTCTCGCACCAACATAAGCATCAGTGCTATGACCGGTCAGGTCTTTGTAGGGTTCCATCACAGGGCCGTTCAGTTGGGCATAAAACCGTGCATTATCGACAGCGAACGGAAACTGGTAATACCCATACCGATAGTACCGGTGATTATTGAAGAGATCGGTTGGATGCTTCAGTTCATTGTCAATGTATATGAGCTTTTCATTCTTTGCCAGGCTTACGGTTTGCATAATCTCTGCTCCAAGCAAAGATGGATCGCACCAATTCAGGTGATTGTCCCGTGTATATAGGAACTTGTTCGCCTCCCCGTTGAGCAGTTCCCGGTCCAGCTCTTTGTCGTATATAGAAGTAATTATACCGTCCTCGGTGACGGATATCTTGTAATAGCTATTCTCGACGGTTTTTCCATTGGCCGGGATGATGTCCGGCCCTTTCGGCTCGGCATACCCAAGTTGCTCCAACGCTTCTCCCAGAATCGTGCCTGCAGTTGCTCTGGCCTTGTTAATCCAGTCCCGGTGCTGGAGCCATGTTTCAAATACACCTCTGCCCCTGTATCCCGACGTGCCATAGGAATGCTCATCGTTCATGATAAGGTGCCACCAGGCCCGCTTGAGATCATCATGTGGGTATGCATCTTGGCTCTTTGCTGATGCCACGGAAATCAGCGCCTCCGCTTCCTGCAAGAGACGGTCAGCCTCGAACTTGTCTGCAAGGAGCTCTGGTGTGGAGGCCGGATGCTGAAGCCATCCGCTTGTAATTTCTCCGCGCAGTGTCGGGATGTATTCACCATAATGCTCCCGAAGATAGTCAAATGGCATTTCAAGGTCTCCAAGAGTGCTGAATGTTGGAGTTTCCCATATATCGTTCCACTGCTTGAAAAAATCCGCTATCTGCCTGTTTGCTGGTTCGTCATCTGTATAGTTTGCAGCCAGCCAGATGTCATACGGATAACGTTCTTCCAGATTTTTCAGCCTGACAGCCGTCATCTCCATCACATTCTCCATGCTCTTTCTCGGTCCGGAAGGTTCCAGCCCGAACGAGTGCAAACCGGTGCCATATTGAGTGGAGGCCCAAACGAGAATCTTGGACGAAGAATCGGGGGATTCCCAGAAAAAGACCATAGGCAATGGAGATGAGTATCTTACATCGATACGGTTTCCACCACCACCAGCATCCGGATTAAGGACGTATAAGTCCATAGAAGTATCACAGGGCCAGATGGTTGAAGGGAAAGGATTCCATTGGTTTGGCGCGAAAACTATGTTTTCGATTCCAGCTTCAGCATATGGAGCCACCACCGACCAGCTGATTCCTGGATTGTCAATCATCATCATCGTCTTGGAATCAATGCCCCAATTGTCCTCAAGATATTTCTTGGTGTATATAGAACGGCACAGTTCCTCATAGCCATAGACATGCGTATGGTTACCTGCGCAGGTTGCACCGACATCAAATCTGCCTCGTTTAAAGTACCGGGACACTATCCTTTCGGCCTCTTCCTGTCCCATATCCTGCGGATAGTTATGCCAGAACCAGTACCCTTCCATTATGTAGCGATAGGCAGAGGGGTCGTTGTCCCCTAGCTCATCTGCATCTACGATTGCGGCGGCATCACGGATAATCTTTACGGTACCTTGGCGTTGAATGTACTGGGAGTTGTGAAGACCGATGTCTGTGTGCGAGGATTTGATACAGTAGATTTTCCACGGACGCACTTCAGGCACCCCTTGCGGCAGCTCTGATACTGGAACAAGCTCGAATACTTCATTCCCGCCTGGACCCTTGTAACTGGCCAGCCTTCTGCCATCCCGTGTCACCATCGAATAATATGTCATCGCCCGGTCCTCATCCACGGCAGAATTATCAGATTGATGAAGGGCCGTGTGGGATGAGAAGGCCTCAGATAGGAACAGGTTTGAAGATACTGTCAGCCCGGCTAACAATACAAATAAAAGCCAAAGATGCCTTCGCATATAATTATTAATCTAGTTAGTAACCTGACTATGGTATTTCTACGCCCCAATCAGTATTCGGTTCCGGCCCCATCTCCAACTCTAGAACCCCTCCACCCAACAATTCGGATGCGGGGAAACGGAATGAATTCAAAGGCTTCCCATTGAGGACAGCACTCTTAATGTATATATTTTTGCGGGAAGCCCCGTTTGCCTTGATCACAAACTTGTCTCCGCGGCCATAACGACCGCCAAGGTGGATTTTAACCTCTTCAAAGGCCGGACTCGCAATCTCATACATAGGCATAACGCTACAGCCTCCGTCCATCTGGAACAAACCGATTGAAGCCAAGACCGCCCAAGCGCTCATCTGCCCCTGGTCTTCGTCGCCAAGATAGGCATTTGCGAAGCCGCAACCATAGTAGCGGTCAAGGATGGATCGGCTCCACAGCTGAGTATTCCACGGCTGACCAGCATAATTGAAGAGGAAAGCGAAATGCATTGACTGCTGGTTGCCATGACAGACCGGGTGATCCCAACACTGGTCGTTTGGAGCGTTGAACCGCCAGGGCTCATCCTGGTTAAATCCCCAAAGAAGCCTTTCGGTGAATCTTTCTTTTCCTATCATATCTACCAATGCCGGAACGTCCTGCGGCACGAAGAATGTCAGCTGCCAGGCGTTGCCCTCTACATAGTGGTAGTTTGCACCGCTGCGGAAAGCATCGAAATCTGCCGCCCACTCTCCCCTGCTGTCTTTCATCTGGCACCAGCCCTCGTCGCTGATAACGTTTTTCCACCAGTAGCCCCTGTCGTTGAATGTAGCATATAAGTCATTTCGGCCAAGGGATTTGGCCAACTGACCGACAGTCCAGTCATCGTAGGAATACTCCATGGTATTGGAGAAGCGCCCCAGATCGTATGGAACGTAATGATGCTTCATATACGGCACCAGGTCGCGGTTTCCGGCAAAACCCTTGAACACCTTTTGCGCAGGGGTCGTCTGCATTTTGACGGCAGCTTCGAGAGCCTTCTCTCCGTCGAAGTCCCGGATGCCCATCTGCCAGGCGCTGACGATGAGCGGAATCTCATGCTCCGCTACCATCACGGGAATGTAATTCAGTCCTGCAGGACCCTTCGCAAGCCACCCGTTGGCATCGTACATGTCCAGTTCGGAGCGGACCCAGCGAGAAGTCCATTCGGGGGTAATCAGATTCCATAGCGGGTTGAGGTTCCAGAATGAATTCCAGAAGGCGTCGCTGCCGAGCATCACGTCCCGGGCCGGGTCGGCGACTCTGCGCACCTTCCCGTCTGTAGAAACCCATTCGCCATTGCAGTCGCTCCATATGTTGCGGCTGCAGATGGACCGGTAAAGATTGTTGTAAAAGCGCGTTTTCTCCAAAGCATCGTCGCTGGTGACCTGAAGTCGCGCAAAAATATTATTCCAGGCATCTATGTTGTTCTGCACCACGGCATCAAAGTTCCAGGCGAAGGGACGGATGATTTCCGTCTCCAGATTCTCTGCCGCATTGGCCGTGCTCACCAGGGAGATGCCGCTGCGCACCTGGACAGACTGCCCGGCTGCCACATCGAATTCGGCATAAATGCCGGCAAGGTCACAAGCGCCCCACTGATGGCCGGTCACATTTTCAAATACAGTGTCGTTCGACCAGCAGCCAACCCTGACGGCAGGCTTGTCAAACTCAATGACAAAATGCACCCGGTAGTCCTGGTCTGCATCGTAGCTCCAGACATTGGGCGAAAACTCATGGCAATAGCCCTCCATGCGGGTTGACGACACCATGCGGAAAGAAGCATCCTTAATGTTGAGGGGATACTCGGCCTGAGGCTTGAGCTCAATCAGTACACGCCCATCGCCCCTGTCTTTGGGGAAGGTAAAGCGTTCGAAACCGCAGCGGGTCGTAGCGCTCATTTCGGCCAGTATGTCATAGTCTGTCAGGCGGACGCTGTAACAACCTATGCCCGCCTTCTCGGAGCGCTTGTCGATGCGGGAACGATAGCCCTCGTCTGGGCTTAGCTGGTCGCCCACCACAGTCTTCAAAGGGCCGTTCGTCGCCATAATCCCAAGGCCGGCAAGGGTCCATTCGTGGATATGGCTGAAACAGCCGACACTCTCGAAAGACGGCTGGTAGCCCGCCTGCCAGCCCGGGTTCTGATTGTCCGGGCTCAGCTTGACCATGCTGAAGGGCATCCAAGGCCCGGGCGCAATCATCCAGCGGGAGTGGGCAGTGCCGATGCGGGTATCTACATATCCGGCAGGCGTCTGTTGCGCCTGGGGCGAGCGGACTATCCGCCCGGCGGCTATCTTTTTCCCGTCACAATATATGCGATAGCGGCTCTTTCTGGCCGCAGACACAGCCGGCATGGGGGCTTCCAGCTGGTAGCGGCCTTTCTCCACTGTCTTTTTCATAATTGTTTTGCCGTCCAGCCGCACTTCCACCTCCGGCGAGGCGGACAGGTGCTCCAGATCGACCAGCAGCGGCTGTACATCCTTGCCCAACTGATACGGAGCCGGAGAAATGTCGCGTATGAAAACCTTAGACGGACGCAAAATCTTCAAGCGGGACGGACCCAGCAGTTCTATTTGGTCGAAGAGTATCCACGAACCCTCCAAAACGGTGATTACAATCTGGTTGGAGCCTTTGCGGAGTGCGGTACCCTTAAGCGGGACAGCCATGGTATAGGGCGTAGCGTCTGTCAGCTTGCCGCAGAGTGAGAGTGTATCTACAACCGGCTCGGTCGGGCTGGGCTTTGGCTGTGCGGAGAAATCCACACCGACCTTCTGCAGCTGGATTTTAGCATCCGACTCATTGACGCTCACCTTTACCAGAGGCAAGAAGCGGCCGGAATAATCGGACAGATGTATATTCAGCAGATAGTCCTTATCCGCCTTTGGATTGGCTCCCAACTCAAACAGAATCGTGACGCAGTGGGTACGCCATCCCGAAGTATCCCATGTTCCGCCCCAGGTATCCACCGGTCCGGGGAGCACGTAGGGGAAGTCTTTTTCTGCAGAGGAATATCCGACTATATAGTACTTGTCCTCATAGCCAAAATCGTTTTCAAGAAAGGCTCTGAATCTGTCCGGTGCCAGCGCGAACCCGCCCGGCGTACCGTCTTTCTGACCTATCTGCCAAATAACTCTGTCCGGAGTCTTCGCATGTGCAGAGACTGAAGCGAAAGCCAGAATGGCTATCGCCCAAATGAATAATTTACGTCTGAACATGATTTCTAACTATCCTTGCGTCTGAAACAGTCCTTCTTGCGGCACACATCGCAACGGTACGGCTGGCTGAGCACATCGCGGCCAATCCCGATGACGCTGCTGACGGATTTGAGCGGGAGCATCAGGCTGGAATCCGTGAGAGTCACTCCGCAAAAATCTTTCGGAAGCAAGGCGAACAAAGCCTGCTGCTCCCTGACATGCCAGCCGCAATACCCAGGGCTATAAGAATTTGTAATACTGCAACCCTCTTTTGCGACCCTTTGGGCAAGGACCTTTTTGGTTTTATCAACTACCGCCTCTGCGACGACAGAGCCTATGCCGTCTGCCACAAAGGCTTCCATAACATCTCCCGAAACACGATAGGACTGGATCCATTCATCCATTTCCAGTCCTACCGTGGCGAGAATAATAGAGAAAACGTCACATCCTTTCAAGAAATGTGAGATGATGCCGCCCGGGGCGAACCAGTTGCCTGAGAGTCTCAGACGCGGTCCTTCAACCGCTCCGTCCAGTATTCTGATGCCGGCACGCGGGCGACAAATATTATCTGCCTCCGCCAGGAGGCGATTAATCAAAGCCAATGCGTCTGCCTGCGGCTCGGAAGTACCGTATCCCAGTGTGGAATAAAGTTCAGCGCGGGAAAGCTCAAGATCCGAATAGCGGATTGATATTTCAGAGCCGGAGTCGGGCATTTGCATTATCGGTTATTATAGTCGTTCAGGGCGCGATAGAACGCCTCAATATTCTCGACAGGCACCCCGGGAGGAATATCGCAGCCTGAAGAAAGGATAAAATTACGGTGAGCGCCGAAATTATCCAGAAGCGATTTAGCCTTATCATAAACGGTTTGGGCATCGGCCATTCTGAACACGCCGGCAGGATCGAGATTGCCCATCACGAGGACATCTTCCCCACAGCCGGCGAGCGCATCAGCCATATCAATGCTGTTGCCGAAATGATATGCCATGGCACCGGTAGCCACCATTGCGCCGGTACAGTGCCCCGTGTTGCCACAGTTGTGAAGGATAACCATGAAATTATCATCCTGCACGGCATCGACAATCTGCTTGACATATTCAGAGGAGAACTGCCGGCAGTCGTTGTCGGACAGAAGGCCTGCCGCCGGCTCGGCCATCACCACGCCATTGGCCCCCGCAGCTTTCAGCGCCTTGCAATATGAGATAAGGAAGCGGGTGCACTTGTCCAGCAGAACCCGCATGGCATCCGGGTCGATGTAGATACCCATCATCATCTCAGTAATGTCATACAGCCTGCCGGCAAGGGAATACGGACCGATACAGCCGGCCAGAACCGGAATGTCGAGGTTCTCGGAAGCCAGCTTTACAGCTTTGAGAATCTGCGGGATACGACCGGATTCGACCGGCGGTATCCCCAAAGCGTTTATCTGCTCTGCATCCGCAACCAGACGCCCGACCACGGTTGGGTTTGCATCCTGCTCGAAGTTGACAGTCGCGCCAAAGGCTTCAGCCTCTACGCTCAGGTCCATGATCATGCACGCTGCCACTTCCGGATAGCGGTCATACAAGGCCTTGATCGCCTCGTAATGCACTTCGCCATCGGTAACCGCATCTATTACATGCTTGCCTATCAACTCTATACCGGGATGAGTCATCAGCGGCAGCGCCGGTCGCTTTGGATTGTTCATCAGAGCCAAAGCCCACTCTTTCATATTCCGTTTCATACTCCAGTTTATTGTATGTTCAATAATTGCTTTGCGCAGTGAACAGCCTCATTGGCATTGGCACTGTACCCGTCGGCACCGATCTGATCTGCGAATAGTTTGTTGACGGGTGCACCGCCGACCATTATCTTGACCTTTGGCCTGAGTCCGTTCTGGTCCATGGCATCGATGACTGTTTTCATATAGTTCATGGTGGTTGTCAATAGAGCAGAAAGCGCGAGTATGTCGGCATCATGCTCTTTGACAGCCTTCACAAATGCGTCGGCGCTCACATTGACGCCCAGGTCTATCACTTCAAAGCCGCAGCCTTCCAGCATCGATGCGACAAGATGCTTGCCGATGTCATGCAAATCACCAAAAACAGTTCCAATGACAATCTTGCCTATGGTTACGGATTTCTCGCCGACAAGAAGGGGCTGCACCAGGTTCAACGCGCCCCGCATCGCCCTGGCCGCCATCAGCAGTTCAGGGACATACGCTTGCTTGTCCTGAAACTTCTGGCCAATTTCCTGCATGGCCGTAATCATATAGTCCGTAATCAGTAGCTGCGGATCCGTGCCCTCGTCCAGCGCGACCCGGGTCAAATCTACCGCATCGTTCAGCCGTCCTTTGACGATACTGTCTTTAAGTTGTATTAAATCAGCCATAGTTTCTTTTATATCAGAGCACAATCCGCAACCTGAGCAATACGGCGGTAGGCTTCCTGCAGCTGTTTTTGGGATAACGGCTTGTGCTCCACGTCGTTATTATGGGTATTGTCTTTTTCGATAATCATTATCTGGCAATCGCGGCTCATAGCGATATTGTGCCAAAGTCCGGCCGGGACGTTGTATGTCACGCCCTGTTTCATGGCCAGATATTCGAACCGTGGCTCTGCGGTATCGAAGGTAGCGGAAATGAGCACTGCCTTGCCTTTGAAAAGGATGAACACTTCGTCGGTGCAGGCATGCCGCTCCACGTCAACAATGTCATTGAGGCCATGGGTTGCCACGTGGTTGAGTTGCGCCACCTGCCACCCATCCCTTATCAGGAACGGGTTGTAGCCTTCTCCTTTGTGGAAATATGTTTCTATGCTCATGGCTGGCATCAGTTTAAGGAGTCAATATACTCACGTGTGCCATATTTCCTGGCAGCTGCGATAAAGGCCTTGAAATTCTCCGGAGGGGTATTCCGCCCAATCGCGCAGCCGGAGCTGATGATGTGCCCCACCCCGCGGGTTTTGCCCACCAGGTCCTTCACAGCCTGATCCACCTGCTCGGGAGTACCCAGCACCAGGGGGAAGCTCGGATCGATGTTGCCCATCAGAACAGTGGATTGAGGAAGAACCTGCCTTGCATGCTGCATATCGAGCTCCCAGTCTACCTCAAGCACCTTAGCAGCGGTTTTGCCCATATCTTCGATGATGCCATTGGTGTTGCCGCAGATGTGCACGGACATAGGGATGCCGTAGTCCTGGACTTCCTTGACCAGGTCTATCTCCGGCTGGAGCGCGAATTCGCGATACATTTCCGGAGAAATCAGGTTGGGCCCGGCAAAGGCATCGCCTATCGAGGTAATATCTGCGCCGGCATCTTTTTGCGCCTTTGCGAAGATGGCGCTCGCCTTGCGGCAGAACGTCAGCACATCGTCTATAAGCTGCTTATCTTCCAGCATCAGGTCCATCATGAACTGAGAGGCACCGCGAAGCAGGCAGGCTATGCTGAAAGGCCCCTGGTCAGCCCTGCCCATTATGAAGACATCGTCTCCGAGAGCCTCCCTGAGACGGACTGTAGCTTCCAGCCATTCCCCGAGGCGGCCAGAAGATATTGTGGGCAACTGAAGATCATAGATATCCCTGAGATCCTTAAGCAAAGGCTTGCTCTCATCTACGATAGCCGGTTCATCGTCCCTGAATATCACTTCTGCGCCGATTGCCTCGGCTATGGTAGCATCGTCAAAATCGATGGTGCAACCGTCGTATCCATATTTGTCGTGAGAAATGACGTGGGCCTCGGCCATCTTGCGGCCGCTATGGCTTACGTCTCCAATTTTCATCCCGGCTGTCTCAACTGCAAACATAAAACTCTGCGGAATCACAGGTAAAATGTCGGGACGCTCGCCCTGCAGCACAGCCATGCATCTTTCTTTTGATGTCATTCCTTTTCTGTATCTTTTTTAATTAAAAATGCTATTGCTAAAATACCGGCCAGAACCGCCATCAAAGCCACAAGAGAAGCCCTCTGGCCCATTGCATCGGAAATGATTCCCAACAGCGGCGGAACCAAGGCGCCGCCGGCCACACCCATGATCATGAGCGCGGATACATCGTTGGCCATATCCTTGTGGGCACTCATGGCTGCTCCGAACACGATAGCGAATATGTTGGCGCAGAACAGTCCTACCAGGAACAGGCATACCAGCAGAAGAGTCTGATTGTGCCCCAGCGCAAAAACGACCAGGGCAGCCACTCCTGCAGCAACCGTCACCTTGAGGAAGGCGGCGGGGCGGCAGCGGGTAAGTAGGATCGAGCCCAGAAAAGTACCTATAGTCCTGGCGATATAATATAGACTGCAGCCGAGGCCAGCCTCTTGGAGCGAAATGCCGAATTGTTCCGTCATGTATTTAGGAACAGTGGTCATAAGACCGATCTCGAAACCAACACTCAGCAGTATTGCGAAAAACAGCATGATGATGTACGGGTCCGATAGCAGTTTGCGAACCTGTTTCCCGTCGCCCTGGGCGACCTGATCCGTTTCCTTGACAGGAGTCAGTGCCAACCACAGCAGAGACGCAGCAGTAAGGGTGGCATATATGGGGAAGACCATTTTCCAGTTCCCGAAGAGCCCTACGGCCGCACTGATGATGACGGGGCCGAGCGTGGATGATATCGCCTTTATGAATTGGCCGAGGGTTAGCATACTCGTGGTCCGGTCCCCACTGACCACGTCGGTCAGCAGCGGATTGAGCGACACCTGAAGTATAGTGTTGCCTATTCCCAACAGGGCAAAAGCAGCCAGCACCACCGGGAATGTGTAGCTTATAAGCGGCAGGACCATGGCCACTATGGTAACCGCCGCGCTGATGAGGACTGTACTTTTGCGGCCGATTTTGTTCATCAGCTTACCGACCGGCATCGAACATACCGCAAACCAGAAGAAAACCATCATCGGCAGCAGGTTGGCCGTCTTGTCGTTCAGCGAAAAATCTGCCTTCACATAGCTTGTGGACAGGTTTACCACATCCACAAATCCCATAATGAAGAAGCCGAACAGCACCGGCAGCAGAGCTGCGTTCCAGCTTTTTACCTTATTCATTTCTTGACTTTCAGTTTAAAGGTTTCAATGGCATTGTGGCCAAGGTGGAGCTTCAGGGTTTTCCCGGAGGTCTCAAGCGTTGCCTGTTCCTCCTCTATCATATTGCACAGCACTACTTTCTCAGCTGCAAAAGGCAGTATGACGGTAATGTCTTTGTCCTGGCCTTCCATCTCTACCAGCCTTAATATCACAGCATTGTCCGCATCTGCCTTTTTCATGGTCGAAACCCATACCAAGGGATCGGAAATTGTCATGAAACTCTGTGTGGCAGCAGCTGTACCATTGTTATTGGTCTTTTCGCAGACATATAGAGGATGGTTCTCCCCCAGCGCCTTTGCATACCCATTCTTCCAGCCTTCTTCGTGGGTGCTGATACTGAAGTGATAATAATGAGAGCCTGTCTGATGATACCAGTTACCTTCGCCGTGGCAGCTCTTGTGTGACGAGAGCAGTATGCCTTGCAGAACCGTATAGTTGTCAATCTCTCTGGCTGGATCAATCCAGTCCGCTGCAGCAACGCAGGAAGACATTGTGGCCCCGAATCCGCTGCCGTTGGCCGAGATAAAGTTCAACACTTCCCTCGGGTGCGTATCGCAAGGACGGAACACATAACTGCCATTCCATGCCCAACCCATAGGAACCTTGTCCAATTCGCTTTCTCCGACTCTGGATATGGCCATAGGCACCTCATAATGTATATCTGCATCGCTCAGACGCATTTTTAGGGGGAACAAAATGCGCCACTGACGATTATGAGTACCGTCGAAATTGAGCAGGTCCACGTCAAAATCTATCTTTTTGACCAAGTTATGGACAGTTATCTTCTGCACCACGGTGGCATTGGGGGTTTCGACCTTGTTTTCGAAAACGGCGCACACCGGACCATCCGCCGTCTTTCTCCAGTTTGACTTGTAAGAACTAAGCGACCGACCGCTGCCCGGTGTAATATCGGTTATTCTGCTGAACTCGCCAGCTCCGTTGCCTGTATATTCACAGTCATACACATCTCCTAACGCATATTTCTCTGTTTCTGCGATGTCGCGGCCCAACTCCTTATCATAAAGTTTGACAATACCGCCGTTGCCGAAAACTATATCGTAGTAGCTATTTTCATAATAATTGGAAGACAGGCAGGCTGACTGCATCTTGTCTTTTTTACGTGTAGGCGCTACGCTATATGTCGCATAACCCATAGGCGGTACTTCTGCAATGAATCTTATCGAATCGCCCTCTGTCTGATGCGCAACAACATTACCCTTAGAATCCTTTACGACTACCGACTTTCCATGTGCTGGTATTTTTACAGGCGCTTGGCGGGGAAAAGGCAGATCATTGAAAAGGACATAATCTCCTTTCTTGCCACTAACCTTCTCGGAAAGGAGTTTCAACTGGCTACACAGCACTTCTTCCCCGACTTTGCTGGCAACTGCGAGAGAATCGCCAAAAATCCGGTCGGTAATCTCGCCATTTTTGCCGCCTAGTCCATGGTCGGGGTAAATGGAAGCCATCCACCCGCGGTCAAGTTTAGCAGCGGGATAGCCGCAGTCACCATTAACGTGATTCAGCGAAGAGAAGAATTCAGCAGCCGGCAATAAGACAGAAGCACGGCGTTTTTCCAGAGTCTGATCATAGTGCGCCGGGCCGTGAATATAAACCCAGAGGTTAGGTCTCTCTCCAGAAATCTGTTCCGGCTTCGCATCCGGTGTGCGCAGTGCGGCCATGAATGATTCCGTACTGGAATATTTGAGCCTTGGCAGGGGAACTTCAGCCATGTCTGCGATATTGTTCCACTCATTGATGATGGCAGAATATGAACGGGGTTTAGTCGCATCGCAACTCATCAAGACTGCATACACCGGAGGCAGACTATATGATTCATAATACGACTCAAGTCTCGAAAGTCTCTTACGAAGTTTTTTGAACGCAGTAAGAGTGTCATCATCAAAAAACTTCCAGAAGAGCGTAGCCCATCCATAATTACCGGGGGAATAGATAAACAGACTGGAACCATCCGGCGAATACCAGTCATAATACCCTTCCCCAAATCTGGAAATAAGCATGTTGTCAACCCCGCTTTTAGCCAGAATCTGAGGCATCTGCAAAGCTCTTCCCGGCACATCTGCATTGACCGCTGTTATATCGTCACAGCCGGGCAGATTCTCTTTAATCCACTTACGGCCGAAATATGTCTGCCTTACCAATTGTTCGCCCGATGAAAGGCCTTCATACGGCTGATTGAAGGTAGCTCCCCAGAAGAAACGTTTCTCCTTATACCTACGAATAACTTCATCTTTCTTCTCTGGGTATGCCTCAAGAAACTCCATGAGATTGAGGGTCTGCTCCATCTCGAAAGTCAGGTCTGGATCTTCTTCCATACTCTTGAGCGCAGGAATTATGATATCTTCTATACGCTCCCGCCGGCAATAGTCCGGAGTATCCATCCAGGCGATATCTTGATGGGAAGACTGTATTATGTGTATTTCTCCACCTTTGAAATATCCCCAGTCGCTGTCAATCGGAGCAGCTATCTTACTGGAGCTGACCAGTGTTTTGCCGTCGGATATCTCCAGCAGGTTCTCTTTGCCTATCATAGGCATCCAGACTATGAGGCTGTCTTCCCTCGATGTCTTCTCGACTGCGAGCGGAGTCTTGTCTATAGTCAAACTTGCTTTTCCAAGGGGCTCGGACAAAAGAAGGTATGAGCGGACTTGCAACTTTCCATCCCTTTTCTCATACTGTACCGGTTCGGTGTAATGTACCCCGACTATACTCTGGGCAAAGGCCATCAGCGGCCCGGCTATGGCCGCGATTAATGCTACTAATCTTTTATATTTCATGTTCCAATAAGTTGTTTTGTCTGCTCAAGTTGGTCTGGCCAGCCGTGTCGGCCGCCGCAAGTGGCGGCCGGCACGGCTGTCCAAAAACCATCAATTTAAAAAATCAACCAACCATTCAACCAAATATGTTAGAAGTATGTATTCAGATATTTTTCTGTCTGCTCGGGGCGATATTTCATGCGGATTCGCCAGATAAGCTCCTGCATGCAGACAGTCTCGTAGTCGCTGTCCAGACGGCGGGCACACATTTCGGCTGCGGAGGCACCCCTGATGTCTGTACCCTGGTTTTCTGCAAGTTCATCGTCAGATTCACCCGTATCGGCAAACGAACTCCATGCGTGAACTATTACGGCAGAGAACGGATTCTTGTCTGCATTCAGCTTGTGCGCGATATAGGTAGGCGAGCCGTCTCTGGTACGGTTCTGACTTCCGAAGTTCCAGATTGAGTAGCTGACGGTTACCACTGGAATGTCAAAGCCATTCTTGTTGGTCACCCACATTATCTCGCCGCCGGCTTCTGCATAGGACGGAGCATACTGGATGGCAACGATGCCTTCAAGCTGGTCATTTGCATCCACAAAGGCCTGGTATGCCTCCTTTGCAGCATCTGACTTGGGATCCATCGCAATCTGCTCCAGTACGGTAATCTTATGCTGGCGCATGTGGGAAGCCACTTTGCCGGCAAGGTCTGCAAGACGTTCCTTTCGGTTTGCAGAAACACCGTAATTGTCGGCATACCAATATCCGCCGCCGAAGCTTTCTATCAGCGAAGTGTTTTCAGGCTGACTGCTCAGGATAACATCGAACTGCGTAGGGGCAATCTGGGAGATATTTGTGGCCGTGATGCCAAAGCCCATCTTTACTTCAGATGCCTTGGGATCGGAATAATAATTCTCCACAAAACCTCTCAACATCCAGCCGGCATGGGCGCCGTCGGACAAATAGTAAGACACGAAGCGCTTAGTGTCGTTGGTAGAGAAGTCTATGTCATGCGGATCGAATACTTGGGACAGCAAGCCGCTCTGGCGCGCCTTGTAATTCTTTGCAAACCAAGGCACGTTGAACTCCTGAAGGGCCACCATCATGTTGCCGCTCTGGGATACAGGGTTCACGAAAACGTCCTCATTCACACCGACTTCCCAGCCGTAAACCGGAGAGTTCGGCTTGAGCCATGCCAGAACCTCCTTGAAAAGATCGGCATTCTGACCGCCGGCATCTGTATTGTACTTTTTGTTGATGTTTATCGCAAACAGATTGTTGGCGATTGCAAAATCGGCCATTTCGCCCGTCCATACCGGCATTACCACCAGCGCGCTGTTGTCGCATTTATCCTTGAACTCGCGCCAGGAATCGGCTGTAGTCTTCTTAGACGCGTCATAGACCATCGTGAAGCCGTTTGCGTCGTAGAAAGCCTTTTCCCTGGCATCCACGATGAAGGCACTATAGACATGGGAAGCGACCACTGCGACAACGCCGCTTTCTGGATTGTTCCTTACGTCTGTCAGGACATAGTTCTTGCCCAGATAGTCCATCACACCTCCGTCGATGGGGCCGAAACCAGGGTTTGTAAGAGGATTGCCGGTATGTACGAGCCATGTCGGAGAGAGTTGGCACTCTTTCATGAGCGTGCGGTAGGCACTCCAGCCGTCGTATGTATCAAGCCAGCCGCCGGACACCAGCTTGCCTGCGGCAAGACCCTTGTCCAACAAGGCGGCAAAACTCTGGCTCAGCAGGTGATATTGCAAGCCGTCGCCATTGACATTCGTGGCGCCGCCGCCGGGGACATCGGGATCGTTTCTGTCCCCTCTCGAAATGCCGAAGAGACCGAAGTTGGTAATCGGCAGTTTGGGAGTGGGCGCCATCACATCGGGCATCCAGAACTGTCCTTCATCCCTGACGGGATCATACAGATTGGCGTAATATTGAGGAGGGACATCGTCTTTACCGGCATTGAATCTCTCATCGTCGAGCGGTGTGTCGTAAAGACGGTCGCAGCAACATGCCACGAGGGCAAATATAGATAATAAAAACAAATATATCCGTTTCATAGTCAACATGTTTTAATTCTTATATCCAGGGTTCTGCTCGAGGCCTTCCAGTTTGATTCTTTCGTTATAGGGAATCGGGCGGACAAGATGCATCTCAGAAAGGTTATCATAATGTGCAACCAGAGGATTCAGGCGGGCGCGGGTCAGCAGTGTGCCGGTTCTCTTGAGATCGAACCAACGGTCGTGCTCGCCGAAGAGTTCGCAGCCGCGCTCTTCAAGAAGCCTGTCGATAGTCATATCGCTTGCTTCAACTTTAAGCAGGGCATACTTGGCGGAATCGTAGCCTGCTGCTCTATTGAGAATAGCGTTGACATATTCGGCCGCAGCCGCTTTGTCTTTCGCCAGCAGACAAGCTTCGGCGCAAAGCAGATAGGTATCAGCCAGGCGGATTATGACATCTTCGCGTGTGCCCTTGCCACCCCACTCTATCTTCGTTTCGCGGAACTTGCGGCATATAGGCATGCAATCGGTACTCCAGCCCATTGCGCCGAGAGCGGGATACCAGTTATAGTCGCCGTCGGCATTCTTGAACGGATAGAAGTATTTCGCCCCGTGACTATCGCCGGAGGCGTCGTTCCAATGAGGCATATAGACGCCCATGGAGCCATAATCATCGTTCGTAGGGTCTGTTATCCTAAACTCGAAGCGGAATGTCTCGTCGTAGCGGCTGTCTGCCTCGGGATGGCGGAACCACTCGTGGACGATGGGGTTCGTCCAGATGTTGCGCTGCATTGCAGAATATTCTTTCTGGTCAAGGGCGAACATGCCGGGATACAAGGCCGTGATGTTGATGCCATACTGGGCTGCGAGCGGATTACCTGAGCCGTTGTAGTTTTTATCCGAACCATACTGGATCGCCCAGATGATTTCGCTGTTGCCCTGATTGTCTTCTGCAAATACATCGGCGAATTTGGTCTGCAGGGAGTGGTTGCCGGATTTGATTATCTCCTCGAAGAGAGCACGGGCTTTCGCGGCATCGTCACTCTTTGCATAAGAGCGGTAAGCCCTTGTCAGATAGCATTTGCCAAGGAAATGCTTGACAGCTTCGGCCGAGATGTAGCTGGATGAGGTCTTGGCCGGCAGCACATCCTTTATCTGCCCCAACTGGTCGATTATAAACTCGTATATCTTTTCTTCTGAAGCAGGGGTTACAGTGCGTATCATTTTGTCTGCATCCAGGTTCTCGTCTACCAGCAGGGGTACGCTGCCGTAGGTCTCGACAAGATAGTAATATGCCATTGCCCTGAGGAAACGGCCCTGAGCCATCATCTGGGCATAATCATCGCCGGCTACCTCTTCGGTGCATCGCGCCAGAAGGATGTTGGCTTCCTGAATGATTTTATAGAGGCTGGCCCAATAGTCTTCTATCTCGGGCGAAAGACCGGAGAATTCGGGTCCGTAGCCATTGAGTTGGACTGAAAGGGGACTTTCATCGCAGGAAAGATACATATCAGTGCCAAGGCACTGCATGCTGTAACGCGCGAAGACCGACCTATAGCGGCTCAACATACTGATAACCAGCTTCTCCTGACCCAGCTTCGTATTGTAGAACTCTTCCGTCACGGTCGCGGGATTATCGGGATCAAGAATACTCTGGCACGAAACTGTCGCGCAAAGCACAAGCACGCCCGAAAGAATTGTCAATATTTTTTTCATGGTAGTGTCAATTTAGAATTTCAAGTTAAGACCGAAAGTCCAGGTCATTGGATAGAGAGACAACTGTGTTTCAAGACTCTCGCCTATAATCTGCGGGTCGGAGCCTAAATAATTGCTGAAGGTGAACGGGTTCTGAACGGCAGCCCAGACTCTCACGCCCTTGAAACGCAGGCGGTCGGTCACAGACTGCGGGAGAGTGTAACCTAAAGTGATGTTCTGGATCTTGAGGAAGGTACCGACCACCTGGGAGTAAGCCTGGGTCCAAAGACACTCAAGCCCAATGCCCTGATACTTGTTGTTACGGTTCTCAGGGGTCCAATACTCAACGTTCAGCTTGTTCCAGTCCTGATTGTTCAGACCCAGGAAGTAGTATGTGAACTGGTCTTTGTACAGGCCTCCTATCTGAGCGTAAGCATATACCGACAAGTCAAAGTTCTTCCACTCGAAGGTATTGTTCATACCGATGGTCCAGTCCGGAGAAGGAGTGCCGAGAATCTGATAGTCGTTGGCGTCGATCTGATTGTCTTTATGAAAATCTTCAATCTTGGGCCAACCCGGAGCAGCGTTGAAAGTTGCTGCAAGGTCTGCCTCCTCTTCCTGCCATATACCTATCTGGCGAACATCGTAGATCACATTCATCGGATAGCCGATAAAGCGACGGTTACCGAGGTCGTCGGTCTTGGTTCCGTCCAGATCCAGAATCTTGTTGCGGTTCAGTGAGAATACTGTCGCGGTGCGCCACAGGAAATCCCGGGTGCTTACATTGACAGTGTTCAAGGTGAATTCGACACCGCGGTTCTGTGTTGTCGCAATATTCTGGAGAATGCTGTTGTAGCCATTGAGTTTAGCCACCTGCCTTTCGAAAATAAGGCCGGTAGTCTGCCTGTCATACACATCCACGCTTCCGGTTATCCTGTTGTTAAGGAAGCCGAAGTCCAGACCCAGGTTCCACTCGGCTGTCATTTCCCACATAAGATTGTTGTTTCCGAGGGTTGAACCCAGGCCGAAGCCGTTGGCGCCTGTTCCGTCAAATGAGTAGCGGTCGAGCGACAGCACTGTCTGGGTGACATTATAAGAAATATTGTTATTGCCGGTCTTACCCCAGCTCAGACGTAACTTCAGGTTTGTCAGCCAGTCAGCATCCTTCATGAACTCTTCGTTATGAATCGACCAGCCGGCCGCAAACGAAGGCAGAAGACCCCAGCGGCGGCCCTTTGCCAGGCGGGAAGTACCGTCGTAACGGGCGGTTGCTGTCAGCAGGTAGCGGTCCTTATAGTTGTAATTCACACGTCCCATATAGGAAATCATGGAAGACTCCCAGTAGTTGCTGCCCACGCCAGTCTGCTGATTGGCAGTCTGGATAGCGTGGATATAGGAATCATATGGCAGGCCCTCACCTGTCATCGACGACGAAATATGCTTTTCTTTCTGAAGGCTGAACAGGCCGATGGCATTGATTTTATGTCCGCCGGCGAACTCCTTGTCCCAGGTAATGGTGTTGTCCCATACATAATTCTGGTCATTGTATTCATTCCTGGTGGCATACGGCTCGTTCACGCCCTGACCATACTGAGAATCCGTACCAGTCCAATAGCCGTTCAGGGAATGGTTGTACTGCACTGCAATCTGCGATTTCAGGGTCAGGCTGCGCAGGGGGTTCCAAGCCAGGTGGGCAGCCACGTTGGCCGACCATGCTTCGGTTATGTTCTTGGTATTGCGGTCCTGAATGAAAGGATTGACACGGCCGCCGGGCCTGTGAGAGAAGGTCTCTGTACCATCCGGCTCATAAAGGCCCACGATAGGAGTTATCAGATATGCGCTCAGCAGGGCGTCGTTACTACCGTGGTTGATGGTGTTTCGGGACAAGTAGGTGGACATACCCACATTGACCTTGTCCACTATCCTGTATTCCACGCCCGAGTTTGCAGTCAGGCGCTCGAATTTCTCGCTGCCTGCAAGACCGCCGTCATTCATATAACCTATGGAGAGTGTGTAGGCAGAGCGGTCAGAGCTTCCGGACACCGACAGGCTGTGGTTGGTAGTCAGAGCATCGTGAGAGAATTCCCTGAGCCAATCGTAATACTCACCATATTTGACGTGTCTGCGCTCGTTGCTTGTCAAGAAGGATGGCTGCATAAGGCTGGAGGCGCCAAACTTGTTGGTCCACTGCTGGATTCGGAAGTTGACGTAATCCATACCGTTGCCCTTGCTGCCGAGCATGTCGGGCATACGGGTCGGGGTTTTCAGGCCCGCATAGCCATTGTATTCTATCACAAAGCCTTCTTTGCGGGTGGCGCCTTTGGTGGTGATGATCACCACGCCGTTCGAGCCGCGGGAACCATATATCGCGCAGGAAGATGCATCTTTCAAGATATCTATCGACTCGATATCTTCGGGATTGATATTGCGCATACCGTTAGTAGAAGGCACACCGTTTATGACGTAGAGTGGCTCGTTGGTATAATTGAACGAATTCTTACCGCGGATCAGCATACTCATATCAGCACCCGGGCGGTTGGAGGATTTGGTAACCAGCACACCGCTGACACGGCCGTTGAGAGCCTCGGTAGGGTTGACAGAAAGCGATTTTACGATATCGCCGCCCTTGATAGACTCGATAGAACCGGTCAGGTCTTTCTTCTGGATAGTTCCATAACCGATTACCACGGCATCATTAAGGGTCTGAAAATCGTCCAGCAGGGTTATGTCATAATTCGTTTTACCTGCCTGTACCTCAACCTGCTCTTCTGTATATCCCAGCATGGAGAACAGAACGATATCACCGGGTTTGGCAGTCAGGCTCCAATAGCCGTTCGCATCGGTGTCCGTGCCGCTTTTTGTAGTCTTATCAATAACGACAACGCCGGGAATCGGCTGTCCGGTCCTGTCTGTGACACGTCCTCCAATCTTGTCCTGCGCAAACAGGCCAATACTGGAAAGCATCAAGGCAATAATGCCTATTATATATTTATTGACTTTCATAAACCAACGTATTATTATATTTCATACCATTTGTACACGCCGACAATCTTGGCAGTGTGCCTGCCTGTCTTGTCCACAATCGCCTCGTCATTTTCAGGCTTGACATCGAAGTCCCATGCGCACACCAAACCGCTTTCCGTTCCGGAAACATCCGTATCCATCAGAGCCTTTATCTCGGACTCCGATTTGGCGCTGCTCCACAGCCTGAAACGTTTGATATAACCACTGCAGCAGCGGGCCTGGTCCAGAGGCTCCACGAAAGCCCACATGCGCAGTTCGCTCTCTGTAGTACCGGGAACCATAAGATCGGGAAGGTCATAAGACGTTTTCAATTCTCCGTTGATATACAGGGACATCTTGCCTATATTGGTGTCATAAACGCCGGCTACATGGAACCATTCTCCATAATTTGTGGGAGCCGTGGTGTAGAGCGTCGGAAGCGTAAGATCCGGATTTGCATTATTGGTACCGACACTGAGTCTGATCAGGCTGTTGGCAACACCCCAGTAATGCAGGGTCCACCCTTTGTAGGGGATTGGAGAGATGAAGGTAGAAATCAGCGAACCAAAGGTAAATTCGATGAAATCCTCACTGTGCTTGGTCCAAAGCTCAACCGTGAAGTTGGCCGGGTCATACTCCGACGACGATCCGAAATCGATGTAGCCCTTGTGATCGATGCCGTTCACAAAGAGTTCTGCCGGCGCCCCGACTTCTACCGATTTGTTCACGGAATTCTTGAAGAGAGTCAGAGCCTTCTCTGCCGCATTGACGTAATTGTCCACCTCGAACTGGAGGATGAACTCGCCCGCTTTTGCCTGAGAAATACCCTTCTTCAACGCAGCAAGAGCTGCTTTCAGGTCGTCATAGCTTGCCTGAGGATACTCCCCGTCGAGATCTCCGACGACTGCCTCAGCCAAAGTCTGCTCAAGTAAGGCTTTCATATCAGTCATGCGGTCGAACGACAGTTCTGGAGCCCCGTTGCTGTGATTCTCCGGCACGCACGACAGACATAACAAGCCCACAAGTGCACCGAGAATAAATGCTTTAAGTTTCATAATCATAGCATTAGTTTGTTTTAAGAAAGTTGCTTGTATATATTGTTTAAATATTTGAATCGGTTCAATATATAATATATTGTATATCGCCGTCCGTTTTAACCGGTTTAAATAACAACAAAAAAAATTATAGCAGAGTATTATTAAGTGTAATGTGAACTGTGTTGCCAGGCTTCTTTTCCGCTATGTTATCTATCAGAATAGAAACAGCTTCCTGCCCTATCTCATTGATCGGCATCATAGAGAAAAACATCTTGGGAGCCAGGATATCCAGCGCCGTCGTTGTATGGAAGCACCCCAACTTAAACCTATTGTTATAGTCAATCCCCTCCGACATAAAAAAGCGGATCGATTCCATGGCAAGGTAGTGGGTCGCCATGAAGAAGCCGTCCACATCCGGATGCTTTTCAAGCAAATTGCCCAACTGCTTCCAGGTATCGTTGTGATAGTCAGCCCTGTCTATACTCAGGCACAGACTGTCATCTACATTCATACCCGCATCTGCCAGCGCCGACTTATATCCGAACAGACGCCTCTTCATCACGAACAGGTGCGTATCCGTCGTAAGGATTGCGACCTTTTTCGCCCCGTTTTTTATCAGGCATTTTACCAATTCGCGGCTGGCGCCTTCGTTGTCGACCACAACATAGTTCGTGTCAAACTGAGGATAATAGCGGTCTACCAAAACCAAAGGGAAGCCACTGCTGACCATCTCTGTAATTTCAGGGCTCTGCAACTTGGAGGGGGCGATGATCAAGCCCTCGACTTTCTGTGAGCGGAGCAGTTGTATCAGTTTCGACTCCTTCTCGCTGTCGCCCTCGCTTGAGGCCACAATCAGCGAGTATCCCCTCTCGCCTAACGGCTTTTCTATTGCCTGCGTAATTTGGGAATAAAAAGTATCCCCCACGGCTGGAATAATAAGGCCGACAGTATTTGACTTTCCGGTAGAAAGTCCCCTGGCAAGCAGGTTCGGGATATAGCCGAGAGAGTCGGCATAGTTGCGAACGGTTTCGATTGTAGCTGCACTGAAACCCTTCGCCTTGCCGTTTCCAGACAGGATACTGGAGACTGTCGCTTTCGACAGACCCAGATCATTAGCTATGGATTGAACAGATACCGACACTATTTGAACCGTTTCAACTTCCTCACAAATTTAAGGATTTTTTATTATTACCAAAAAAATAATTACCAAAATCGGTTTTACCAAACTCCTGCTTTGTCGATTCCGTAAAACGTTTATATCTTTGTAGGACATGCTGTGGCTTGAAATATGAACGTAGATACATTGCTTCACCAGTACTTCCCGACGTCCGGTAATTTATGCATAGAGATGTTCGATGAAAAGAATATCCAGCAGGTGTATCGCCGATTGGTAGAGGTATTGATTCATCAGCCTGAGATCGAGACATCTCTTCTTCAGGGGATGAGTTATTGTTTCTATGAAGTAATGGATAACGTTCTGATCCATTCCGGCAAAACGGTAGGGATAGTTATCACGAATTACTCAGAAAAGGATCATATCATTCAGATACTGGTGGCTGATGACGGTATGGGTATCAAGGCCTCTTTGTCCCTGAATGACAACTACGCAAATATAACTGAGGCTCAAGCAATTGAGTACTGCATCAAGGATAAAGTGTCAGATGGAAAAGGTTTGGGATTCGGATTATATTCCACCTCTCGTCTGATTAATACAGCCGGACACAGGCTGATTATCCGTTCCGGCAATCATACATTGACGGCCAATGGAGACTTAAACATATCGGAGTCTGAACCCTGGCAAGGAACAATCGTATATTTTGAACTGCATTCCAATATGGATATAGATCCAGCATCGGTAGTAGATCATAGGACAGATCCTGCCGATGAGTTTGACGAGTTGTTTCTGGATGGAGATGAGGAGTTGGAAAAACTATGGTAAGGAAGCGGCTATGATAGAATTCAAATTCAGTAATTACGGAGACAGTATGGGAACACGTCTCCTTGGAGCCCGAATCAGGGCCGATCTTCGTCCACTTTTGGATGGAAATAACAGGGTTGTGCTTGATTTCTCCGGCATTGACACTGTCACAAACTCTTTTGCCGATGAATGCATTGCCAAGCTCTTGCTGGAGATGCCGCTAGCCGACCTGAAAGCCAAAACTACTTTCAGGGGTCTCACCCCAATGACCGAGCGCAGCATCTTGTCGGCTCTCAAACGCCGTCACATACAGATACTAAACAACAAATAAACATTTACCAGCGTATCTTTACCTTGACCCCGTCGGGATTGTTGTCGAAGGTGAGAAGGTAGGTTTTGCTTAGGGCATCCCAGCAGGCGGGGTCAAAACATTCGGCAGCATCCACCAGCACGCTCTTGGGCGCCGAAGGGAGCAGGATTCTGGATGCATTCACAGTTTCTATGGGGCCTTTGGCCGTGAACGAGAGTGAACGGCCTTTCCTTACGATGTCACAGGCACGGCTGGCGGCCGCCAGGATAGCGGGGGCCTTCGGGGCGGCCTTGACATTGTAGAAGAATCCCTGACTGCCGGGGGCTATTTCTTTTTCTGTGTATACGGGCAGCTGAGGGTCGTAGAGGTCTATAAACAACCCCTCCATCTTGAATGGCTCTTCGTTGACGCTCTCGTCCAGCACGGCTACAAGTTCGTAAGAGCCACGGGTTAGCCTGAAGTTGTTCTTATACTCAAGGACTTCGCCATCTACAGCGTACATCTTTTCCACTGCATCCAACAGGAGAGAGTCTGAGGCGGCCTCCAGCACATATTCTTTGGGATCGTACCTGAGTATGCACACTGCACCCTTCCCTACCTGATAAACGCCTTCCGGCGCACCGGATTCGATGCCCATCAGCGAGAAGAGATGGTCAGCCGGGGCGGCAAAGCGGTTGTCGCCCGAATTCCACCACTCCTTTACCGTCTGGAACGGATCGGTGTCGCGGGCGCTGTATATCAGCCTTCCGCCCGACTTTACCCACGCCGCCAGGTGTGAGTGCGCTTCCGAATCCATAGGCTTCATATTGGAATATGTCATCACAAGCACCTTGACATCTTTCAGCGCCTTTTTGTAGCCGACGTTCTCTATGTGGGTTATCCCAACTGGAATTCCGTGCTTTAGAAGCGGCATAGCCATACCGTAGAAGTTGCTAAGCTGCGGGTCTTCATATCCCTCGTGGGTGGGGAACCGCTGGAACATAAGCGAATTCCCCATCAGCACACTGACGCCCCGGCTGCCGGAAAGAAAGTTGTCGGATACCGGGATATCGTTGAGGGAACCTATCATAACCTGCATCATAGTGGAATAGTCCTTGGGGATACGGATCTTTTCGGGGTCATCCGCACTTTTGCGGTACAGTCCTTCATAGATTCGTTCCGGCCAGGGCATAACCTCATAGTCGGCGATTTCTGGATAGAGCAGCTGGGCCGTGAAAGTGGCGTGGTAATTCTTGCGGTAGTCGGCCCAGTCCCGCGGCCAGTCCTCAATGGGGTCGGTCAGGAACCACACCCGGCGTCCGGTGGGGGCGGTCATTGAGGCCATACAGCCGTATTCAAGGTAGGCTGTCTCGAAAGTGCGTTCTTTCAGGACACCATTGTAGAAATCGGGTTCGCGGGAGGTTCCGGTCCAGACCTGGGCTATGTAGCCGTCTATGCCCGGCATCGACGCCAGGCTTGCCTCGGGACTCACGATGTGCCACTGCGAGTAGTTTAGCAGCGAATGGGTGGGAACGTAGCACTTTACGTCCAGCCCTTTGCTTTTCCCATATTCCTTGGCAAACGAAGAGGCTACGTCCAGAGCCCTGTAATACAGGTGATATTTCAGTTTGCTGGACATATAGGTGGCTTCAGGCGACTCGTCCTGAGGGCGCCAGGGCTCACCGTAGTAATCTTCCCACTCTCGCTTGAAAGCCTCGCTGTAGCCGCCCCAGCACCAGAATTCCGGCTCCTCGAAATAGAGGGCTTCGACTCCGGCATCTATCACGCGCTTTATCTGTGTCTGTTTGAAATACTCCAGATAGCCAAGCGTGGGCACGATGTAAGGCACCATCCGTCCGTGCCAGATGGTGTCGCCGCTGGCACGGACCTGCCCTTCGTCAAGATGCCATTTCCCGTCCCACTTGCCGGTGAAATAGTCCTGATAGCTGCCCCAGGCAATACCGGTCATAAAATCGACACGGTAGCCTCTCGCCTTCCACGAGGCGATGCGGTCTTCAACCGCAGCGCGGCCCTTGGGACTTGGATCAGAAGGATTTCCGCCGACACCATAAACCATAACGGCATCGGCACGGTTGTCGATTGTCGGACGCCACGGCTGGCTTGACTGGAAAGTGGTCTTTGGCACGCCGGCCTTGGGCGTACATGCCGCGAGCATCAACAGGGATATCAGCAAAATTCTGGTTCTCATTTCTTATTCAGCAAAAAAGGGCGCCGCTGCAAGCACGGCGCCCAATAGGTTAAGGGACATAAACTTCTTTGACTTCAGAGAAATTGTAGCGCCTCGTGCCGGACCCGACAGGCGTATCATAATTGATACGCGCTGCTGCACGCACAAAGACTTTGGAGCCCGAAAGGAGGGTTCCGCTGGACGAAAGCGATATTGCTTTTCCGAACTGGGAGTCAAATGAATTCCCCTTGTATTCTATGTAACTGCACCAGGGCTCATATTTATTTACGCTGTTAACAGTAGATGAGTAGCTCACAAAGAGCCTAACGTCTGTAACATTCGTAAAGTAGTCCTGATATCCACCCATCGGCTCGACCTTCTCTTTGAATTCCTCTACCGTAGTGGCGCGGGTCACCATTATTCTGGTTTTGATCTGTCCGTCACTGACAGAAGGCTCACCCACGAACTCCACTTTAAGGAATGGCTGAACCTCGAAGTTCACGGTGCATACCCCTTTGATATCAGTAGTCACCGTACAATCTTCAATGAGATTGCCGTCCTGGTCTTCTCTGTACAGAGGGATAAAAGGACCGTCTATGCGGACATTGTAGTTGCCCTCAAAGATTTTGGTATTCTGGTAGGTACCGTCTTCACGGCAATAGAAGTCGGGATTGTGCTCTACATTTTCTCCGTAGCTGAGTTCTGTGAGCCTGACGCGTATACCATTGCCATTGTGTTCGGTAAGAACAGGCTCCCCGGTCTTTACATCGACAACCGCCCCTTTGATGGTCTCTTTCGGCTCTTCAAAGTTATCAATCTCGAAAAGGGAGCAGGACGTTGTCAGTGCCAGAAAGAGAGCATATGCAAGTATTCTATATGATTTCATTGTTTTCATCACTTGTTATCTGTTAGGTTGCTGGTCTATGTATTTGCTCTTGACAACCTCTCCGCCGGGTACTGCAAAATAGTAATCCACAGCCGAGTAGCCATAGGTCTTGCGATTCTCGAAAGAAATGTCAAAAAACCATTTGCCGGACTCGATAGAATAGAACGGATAGATGCCCCTGAATGCGAAATGACTGCCGTCTCCATAGGTCGAAGGATCTTTGTATTCTCCCCAGAAATAACCTCGGTTATCTTCGTCGATGACCCTCCAGCGCCTGATATCCCACTTGGACTTGTGTTCAAAAGCAAGTTCCTTGCGGCGTTCCTTGCGGACAAGGTTGCGGCTGGCTTCGGTTCCGGCAAGCTTTTCGGTAATGACATTGGCACCGGCTCTTGTCTGAATCGCCTGAATCGCCTCTGTTGCAACCTGGAGCATATCGTCGTTGCAGGGAGAGGGCTGACCGGCGATCGAAAGTTCGACAGCAGCTTCAGCCGCGGCCAGAAGCACATCGGCGTAGCGCATAAGAATGAACGGCTGATCGGATTTTCCCTCACCGATATCGTCTTTGGTGCGATCCGGATCCAGATATTTCCTTAGATACAAACCGGTCATCGTGGCTTCGGCATTGTGCAGGAAAGGACCGTTGGCACCTGAAGCCCAGGATGAAACCTTCTCGCCCGTCTTGGCATCCGTATATTCTACCTTTACGGTATGCTCGTTTGTATCCATATACAGCGTGAGCTCATCCTTATTGCTTTCGGTATAATTTCCGATCTCGGAAGAATAGTTACTCTGGTGATTATAGAATGTGCCGCGGTGCGAATAATCGTAATAATCCCTTACTGGCGAAATGGGCTCAGAGCCGCGATAGATACCCATTCTGATTTCAATCTCGTCCGTCTTGAACACATCGCCGGGGAAAATCACATAAGCCCTCAGACGGGGTTCGACATTCGCAAAGAAATCCATCGGCTTGTCGTAAAGGATATAATGTCCCTGAGGAACACCATTGACCTTGCCGCCGTCGGTTGTCTTGATGCTGCCGTCGGCATCGCGCTCGAAACCGTCGAAGAGTTCAAGAAAATCTTCGGTCGGGCAGCTTCCCGCAGAAAGAGGTGAGCGGTAAATCCACGGGGAGTTATATGCGTCCAGGCCGTGGGTGAGGTTGGGATATTCATAGTGCTGCACAAGCATGTTTTCGGGAGAGGTCAAGTCCCTCCACATATCGTTCATGTTCTTGTACTGCGCCTCTTTGTCGCCCTCTTTCCAGGATTTCATATACAGGGAATACTGGCCCGATTCTATAACCTCCTTGGCCGCCTTGTAGGCCTCGGCAAAATACTTGTTGGAGCAAGCCTGCCATTCGTCCGCAGCGAAACCTATGACCCGGACGCCGGTCTTCTCGCCCAGCCCCGTGAGCCTGCCGGTGACATTTTCGTTATACTTGGCCACACAGCCGGCATATAGCATCGCCTCTGCCTTAAAGGCAAGCGCAACATATTTATTGGCTGTATTGGCAAAGGTAGAAGATGCTCCCAGATGCTCGATAGCCGTGTCATAGTCCTCCAAAATAGCGTCCCAGGTATCTTTTTCAGAAGAACGGGCAACTTCTATATCATCTTCGAAAGGATACTTGAACTCTTTCTTGACGATGGGGACACCGCCGAAACGGCGCGCCATCTGCGTGTAGGAGTAGGCGCGGACAAAATAGCCCTGCCCGATAAAATCATTATAGATAAGATCGGTAAAGTTGTCCTTGTATTCAGGGAGAGTCTCTATGAGGTGGTTGGCTTCGCGTATCAGGCTGAAGGCGCTTCCCCACCAGGGGTCGGCGGCATTACCTCCAAGACCTGTGGTCTCTCCGGTAAAGGAGCTGCTCCAGGAATCCCTGTAAACCGATTCCCCCGTCCCTTCATAACCAAGGCCGGAGGTCCAGGACTGGCCGGAAAAACCGTTTGCCGCAATATATTTGAAATCCTCGAATGGCATACGGCTGTAAAGTCTTGCCATATAAATCTTCATGCCGGCCTCGTTGGTCAGGAGCTGATCATCGGTAATGATGTCCTTGGGAGGAATGTCCAGGCTCACACAGGAAACCGCAGCAAAAAGAAGGCATAATTGTAAAAATATCTTTTTCATGATTTGTCGCGATTAGAAGTTGATGTTGAGGCCAATGGTATAAGACTTGTTCAGCGGGTACAGGCGGCCGTAAGAGTCTGCCGGATGTTCCGGGTCAATATATTTTACAGTAGTGATTGTAAACGGGTTGTAAGCGTTGGCATAGAGGCGCAGACCGAGCCCGGTGCGTTTCTGCAGGCCGGTCAAGGTGTAGCCGACCTCTATCGACTTGAGTCGAAGATAGGTTATCGGCTGGGTGTTGAAGTTGGAGTTTGAATATGCCGACCTGCCGGCAAAAGAATATGTTCCGGGGATCCACGTCAGACTCTGGTCATAGATATTTGCGTAGTCCGTCTCTTGGGGATGCCAACGGTCATAGAACTGTTCCAGCATTCCACCGCCGTGCTGCCCCCAGATTCCCAGCTGGGGCTCTCCATAAGCCACCGACCCAAGCGCTGCGCCCTGGAAAAGAATGCTGAAATCGAGGGATTTCCAGCTCCCGTCGAAGGAGAGCGAATAGTTCATGATAGGCATCGTAGAATAGGCGTATGGATGCACATCCAGCCCGTCTATCGTGCCGTCGCCGTTCCAGTCGAGGTATTTGAAATCTCCGGGAAGAAGCCCGTTTGACTTGTTCATATCATAGTCCCAGATATCTTCCCAGCTCTGATACTGGCCAGTCACCTCATAGCCGAAGATAATGCCCTGATAACGGTTATTCATCCGGTTATTCATCCATTCGTCATAGGAATTGGCATACTTGGTCGATTCGGTATGGTAGATATATTTGTTTCGGGTTATCGCAAACAGGCCTTTGATATTATAGTTGAAATCTCCGATTCTGTTGCGATGGGAAAGCTCCAGTTCGAGACCGATGTGGGAATCGCTGTTGAGGTTCTCCAGCGGTGCGGTCGCTCCCACTATAGTGGGCTGGTCAGACGTATTGCGCGCAAGCAGTCCGGAACGTTCCCGGCGGAAGAAATCGAACGAGAATCCGAAAAGGCCTTTCCAGGCTTCAAAATCCACGCCTGCATCGAAGGTCCGGTTGGTGTACCAGGTGACATTCTCATTGGCCAGAGCCTTGGGCGCCGCCGACATCACCAACGAATTGTCCACATAATAAAGTGGCTCATTGGTGTTGTAATAACCCACGGTTGAAGGCCCCATCGCCGGATAGGTATAACCGGTCGCCCATTCATAGTTCGAGCCGTCGGAGCCTATGACACCGTAGCTTGCCCTGAGCTTGAGTTGATTGATAAAACTCAAGGGGCTGGTTTTGAACCAATCTTCCTGCGAGATGCGCCATCCTGCCGAGACTGAAGGGAAAAAGCCCCACTGGTGCCCTTTGTAAAAACGCGAGGACCCATCGTAACGGAACTGGGCTTCCAGCAGATAGCGGTCGGCATAGGCGTAGTTGAGACGGCCTATGAGAGAGTGATATGAATACTCGTACAGGTCGGATTGGGAAACCTTTTGGTTCTCTACCGCAAGGGCGGTGAAATATGGCGACGAGAACGCAAGTTCACCGGAGGCATTGAAACCGTTGCCATACTGCTTCTGCTCTTCATAAGCCATCATCGCACCCACCCTGTGCTTGTCGAAGGTACGGTCATAGCTGAGCATGGCCTGGGCAAGCCAGGAGCGGTGGTGATTGTCGATTCGGGTAAGTTTGGAGGGCGAGGAATCCGCATATAGCTTCTGCTCGTAAGTCTCGCTTACCGCATTGTAGGCATACTGGTAATATTCTTTACGATATGTGTCAGCCTCGCCTCCCCAGTAATCCCAGCTGAACATACCTTTCAGCTGAAGTCCCTGGAGCGCATCGGTAATTGTTCCGAAATCATAATTCAGCGATGCGGCCAGGTCCAGATTCTTGTTATAGTTGTTCCGGTGTCCGGAGATATCCGAGTTGATACGGGCAAGCGAGTTGATTTCAAGTTCCAGATCCTGATAATTGAGCATCGTCTGCTCAGGGTCGGCGAAAGCCTGCCAAATCGTACTCTGCTTCCACCAATAACGGATTATGAGTTCGGGATCGTCGAGAGGGTTCTTGAGGTCCTCGATGTAACCCGAAAGATTCAGGTCGAACTTGAGTCCCCGGGCAATCTCGGCCGAAATGTTTGAGCGCAGATTGTATTTGTTGTACTGAGTGTCCCTACTCTTCCAGAATCCCTCCTGATACAGATAATCGAAACCGACATAATACTGTATCTTCTCGTCGCCGCCGCTTATGGTGAGGTTATGGTGCGTCTGGGGCGCCATATTCTGTATGATGAGACTGTTCCAGTCGGTGCCTTTCAATATGCCGTCGCGATACTGCTGGATAAGCTCTTCGGAGAATTCCCTGGAGGTTCCGTTCATAGAAGAAGAAAGGCCCTCGTTTGTGAGAAGCATCGAGTTTATGGCGTCCATCTGGCGAGGCAGGCTGGCCGGAGTCTGGAAGGTGAAATTACCGTCGTAGCTAACCTTTGCCTTGCCGGCGGCGCCTTTTTTAGTGGTGACAAGGATTACTCCGTTACCGCCCCGGACACCGTAGATTGCAGCAGAAGCATCCTTAAGTATAGATATATTGTCGATGTCGTTGGGAGTGAGCCGCTGGAAGTCGCTCACACTGCGAGGGACGCCGTCGATAACCACCAGGGGAGATCCCATGCCGCGGATATCGAGACTTGCGTTATACTGGCCAGGCTCGGCCGTCCTCTGCCATACCCGCACACCTGCGACGCGGCCGGTGAGCATGTTCTGGGGATTCTCATTCTTGGTCTTGATCATCTGCTCTCCGCCCACGGCTGCCACGCTTCCGGTGATGGAGCCCTTCCTTTGCGTACCATAACCCACCACAACCGTCGATTCGAGGAGCATGGTATCGTAGCCAAGGGCGACATCTATACTTGTTCTGCCGTCAACAGGAATCGTCTTGGTCTCCATACCTATCGAAGAGAAAACCAGGTTTGAGTTGGAGGGTGCCTGGATTGAGTAGCGACCATTATTATCGGTAACGGTACCTGTTGAGGACCCTTCAATCATAACGGCAGCCCCGACAGCGGGTGCACCGCTGTCGTCGGTCACAACTCCGGACACAGTTATCTTCTTCTGGGCAAATGCTGAGACAGAGACAAATAGAAGGCATAACACAGCCACTATGCTTAGAATTCGTCTGCTCATAAATAATCAGGTTATATGGTTGTTTGTCTAATAACTAATTAAAAGGTGCCGCCTTTGTCATAGCAGACATCGGCAGCACCTTGTTAAATGCTTTATTGTCAGTCAGCGAAATTAACTGAGTAGATAGAAAGGTTATTACCCTTATGGTTGCCTATTACAATGACAACATCCTTGCCGGAGAAAGCAGAGAGGTCGAAATTGAGGGTCGCAAACTTGCTGGGATCATTGACTGTACCCTGGTCGTTGTTGAGGCCTATAGTGCTGTTTTCACCTTCAACCAGGGCATTTGCAGCAGTACTGCTGGCCAGAGGAGCAAGTGCGGTGGCGCTGAAATCACTCAAGTCAATCACAGTGACACGGAAGTAAGTCGGATCGCTTCCGTAAGTCCTTGCTTTAATTGTCATGCTCTTCTTGGGATTGGTGAAGCGGCTCATCATTAAACCTGTAGGAACATTGAAATTGCTTCCGTGTGCCCTAAGTGCGAACACACTATTGTCCTGCAGAGGAGTGGTCGCCTCATCGCGAATCTCAATCGTCCAGCTCATCATCAGGTGGTTGGTTCCAGCCCAAGCGGCATAGTTGCCATCTTCGGCACCCAGGAACTCGCCGGTAAACGATGTGCCGGGGTTCGGCATAAGGGAACGGAGGTTTGCCTTGGTGAAGCCGGGCCAGTCACATCCAGCAGGCTTTTCGCCGGTGAATGTGGCGTTAAGGTCGTTCTGCTCAAATTCAGCTGTCATATCCTTATCTGCAAAGAGGATTCTGACAATCGGTGTCTCGGGGTATCCTTCTTCTTCGTTGAGTCTCTTGTAGCCGCCCATTACACCTATGGCGAAGCCCACTTCCTTGCCTGCAAACTGAGAAAGGTCAAAGCAGAACATATTGTGTTCTACATCAAGCCACGATGTTCCGCCTTTCATCTTCTTCAGTCCCTGCCAGGTATCCTGGGGAGTAAGGTAAGTGATGGTCTTGGTGCTGGAAGAGAGGTCGATGACGCCGACATTCAGTTTGGCGGGCGCAGCCTCGTATGCCCTGAAGGTTCTCGCGCAGAGATTGATGAAACAGTTGTCGCTGGTTATTATCTTGCGGCCATAGAGATAAGAAACAAGTTCGCCCTCGTTGTCACCACCGGATACCAGAGAGATACCCTCGGCTGCATTGCGGTAGCCGACAGCCTTGAAAGGATATGCGGTAAGGAAACCGACGTGTTTCCACTGCATCTTGAATGCTCCAGTGCCTCCAGCATAGTTGTTGCCGTACCAGTATGGTGCGGAAGCCATTTCAGAGAAGGAAAGACCGGGGAGGATATATGACCCGAGAGTGAGGTTATCTGCATATGCAACTCCGTCTTCTGTAAATTTATCGGCAGTAATGTCAAGTTCGGCAGTATTGCCTTCGGCATCACTGAAGCTGATGGTGTAGTCCTTAATGGTGAGACCGGAGAAAGAATAGAATCCATCAGCGTCTGTAGTGGCGGTCTGTGAGTTGCAGGTGACTGTCACGCCTGCGTAAGGGTCGCCGCCAAGATTAAAGACTTTACCTTCGATAGAGGCCTCGGAGAAGATAAGCACTACTGTCTCGAGCGTGATTTCACCACTGGCAAACTTCGATTCGGAGATGGTCGTAGAGGTGGGAGCGTAACCTTGCTTTGTAAAATTCACTACTCTTGCGGTAGAAGGAACGGCTTCTGCAAGGAATTTACCGTTGGAACCGGTAGTTGCCGTAGCCTGCTGCTCTTTCTTGGAATCGGCAGTAACAAAGGAGACAGTTACGCCTTCCAGAGGGTTGTCCAGATCATCAACTACGGTACCGGACACATTTGCAGTGACTGTTTTGTCCTCCGGCTGCGGGTCTACCTTTTCTTTGCAGGAAACTGCCAGAAGAACGCCTGCGGTCAAAAAAGCCAATACAGGCAGAATACGAACTAAAAAATTCTTTTTCATGATTTTAAGGTTGATTGATTGGTTTATTTAATTGTCTTGAGATATTCGATTGTCTGGTCTTTGTCGTGAGCCATCCGCACCCGCCAGATGAGTTCCTGTATCGAAACGGCCTTGAAAGAGGAATTGAGCCTTTGCTCGCACATTGCAGCTACGTCGGTGGATATCCTGCCGCCGAAATTGCTCCAGGCGTGAAGGCAAACAGCACTGAATGACGGCGGCGACTCCCTTTGCATCATTTCTGAAGTGACGATATCGGGTGTGAAATTAAGATCGGCCCACAACATATATTTGGCAGTGATGCACGGGATATCATAACCGGCCTTGTTTTTGAGCCAGATTATTTCTCCGCCGCCTCCAATGTAAGGGCTGTATTGCACCGCAGTTATGCCCTCAAGCTGGTCATTGGCATCCACGAACGCCTGCAGAGCCTCTTTTGTCTTATTTGAAGACAGATCCTGGGCCATCACGTGGAGCACTTTGATTCCGTGTTGCCGCATATGGGCAGCTGTTCTTTCTGCCAGGGTCTTGAGATTGGCGCTTCTGTTGGCCGCAGCTTCTCCCTCAGTGCTGAAGGTATCTACATAATAATAGCCTCCGCCAAAGGTTTCCATAATCGTGCATTGGGGGCTGGGCTGTTTCTGGACAAGTCTGGTGAAACGGGTCGGGGCAAGCTGTATCAGCGATTGGGTTCCAATTTCGAAGGCGCACTTTGTGCTTGCCGCAGAATTGAGGCAATAATAATTGCTCTCGAAATTATCGGTGATTATGAACTGGTAGTTGTCGCCGTCTGTCAAGAAATAGGATATGAAATTCTTTTTGAGGTTGTAGTCTATATTCCTGGGGTTGATGGTTGCCACAATGTCCGATGGCTGGCGTGAGCGGTACATACGGGAGGTAATTGTGTGGTTGTAGCTCCAGTCGGCGGCCAGCACCATATGTCCGTGCTTGGACACCCGGTTGACAAACACATCCTCGCCACACCCCTGTTCCCATCCGAGAACCTGGCTGCAGGGTTTGAGCCAATCCAGAACATGGCTGAAGAGAGCGGCATTCTCTGCTGCACCGCTTGCATACTTCTTGTTCAGGTTCATTACAAACAACCTGTTGGCAATCACGTAATCCCTCCATTCGCCGGTGGAGACAGGCATAAGGACAAGGGCCGTGTTGTTGCATTTGTCTTTGAACTCATTAAAGGCCTGCGCCACGCTCATCGAAGAACAGTCATAGAGTTTATTGAAACCGAGGGCCTTGATCAAAGACTCGTCGGTCTTGTCAACAATGATAGCATCGTAGATGTGGGCAGCAACGGCGGCCGCATTGGCGCTTTCGGGATTGCCTACGACATCTGTAAGGACATAACCTTTGACCAGGTGTTTGACAGTGGGGTTGATTCCGTTCCACGGCTGGTACTCTTTGGTCAGCAGTTCATACACATTCTGAACTCCTATCTCGCCTTTGCAGACGGCATCAAGGGCGGCCTTCTCTGCAGAATAACCCGTTCCTGACATTTCCGTCCATATTGCAATATTGGAACGGCCCTCGATGCACGCCTTGTTCACGATGCCGGCAAGAGACTGGAACAGCAGATAATGTTGCAGACCAACAAACTTGTTTGATTCTGTTCCATTTTGCTTCCTTACAGTATTCCTGCTCCCATAATTACCATTGTATGACAAATTCCAATATGCAGCAGGGGTAAACTCGGGCTCGGGGATAAAGAACTGGCCGGCGTCAGCCAATGGATCCACCAACTTGGAATATTCTACCGCATCAGCATTGGATTGGGGAATTACAATACCACCGGGAGATGGAACATCCGGCTCTTCCTCTCCGCCACCTTCTCCACTACCGCCGTTAGGATGCCCCGTGCCGCCGGTTATCTCTGTATTCGCCTCATATTGTGACGATTCCACACACGATACCGCCAGCAAGACCAGAGCGGAAAAGAAAATTGTACAAGCAAAAAGACGCTGATTCATAGTCAACCGATTAACTTTTATGTAAAATTAAGCAACACCTGATTAAGAATTGGGTTAATTAACGGTTAATAATTCAAAAAAGTTGGGTTAACCTGAAAAAATTTAACTAAATTTGTCATATCTGCTATGAAACAATTTTGGCTCATATTCCTAATTCAGGCGCTCCTATTTACCACAATTCCTGCCAGTGGACAGGGGCTGCATTTCCGCGGGCTTGATTCGCCTATTGGGCAAAGAACCACCCTCGAGGTGTTCCACAATGTACGCCCATTTGTGAGCGACAGCCTTGTGGTACGGTTTGGATTGAGGCTGGAGTCAAACCAGGCTGTGGACCTTGGATATATCTGCCATATTGAAACCGGAAAGGGCGAAAAAGCCCCTGTAATACATTTGCTGATGGACTCTGATGCCGCCAGCAGGACTTTCCGCGTCATCTGGGAGGGCCAGAGATTCATTGCTAATATCCAGGTGCCCCGGGACAGTCTTTCCAACCGCTGGTTCCCGGTCACGATGGTGTTTAATATGGATGACGGTTCCATCGGCCTGAATGTGGCAGATAACTGGCGCTCTTCTGGCGAAATAGATTTGCCCCGCATTATGAGACCTTATCTGGTGTTCGGCCGCTATAAAGACCTTACCGATGTCTCTCCGTTCTCCATAAGGGACCTTGAGTTGCGAGGACATAACCGTCAATGGATATTCCCTCTTGGCGAAGACGGCGGCACAAAAGCCTCCTGCAAGGGGTCATTGCGTTCCGGCCGGGTACTGCAGCCAAGCTGGCTTGCTCAGGATGCCAGCTGCTGGAAGAATTTCTTTTCCAATGCATCGGACAATTACCAAAGTGCAGGATACGATCCTTTAACCCACAGGCTATGGTGCTTCAGCAGGGATTCCATAAGCTATGTAAGCCTGCCGGACGCCGGCAGGGTTGATTACAGATTCTCCACGCCCTGCCCGTTGACCAGCACTCTGGGGACCTCGTTCGTTGATCCGTCAGACGGTGTCCTTTATGCCTACGAGATGTTTTACCCATATTATCTTAAGCAGGCAAGTACACCCTCTGTTGCCGCTTTACACCCGGGACATCTTGACTGGGAACCGCTCTGCGACGAAGCTTTTGATATACAGTTCCACCACCACAACGAATTTGTAGACACATCTGGGCGCCGGCTGCTTATTTACGGCGGTTACTCTTATAAGAAATATAACGGAACCTTCTATTCCTTCAGTCTGGACTCTCTCCGCTGGTCTGCGATGCCGCCCGTGGCCGGCGACAGTCTGTGGCCCAGGTTCCTGGGGGCGATGGGTTATGATGCCTCTTCCGGGTTGCTATACCTGTTCGGGGGCAAAGGCAACGAGAGCGGCGACCAGATAGTGGGTTCGCAATATCTCTATACTCTCCACAGCGTGGACCCCCGCACAATGACCTGCCGCAAAATCTGGCAGATTCCCTGGTCCGGAGAGAATATAGTTACCGGCCGGAATATGGTAATCGACGGGACCGGAAATTTCTATGTTGTCGGTTATTCGGAATCCCACACAAATACCGAACTGAAGCTCTATCGCTTCTCTATGGAGGATGGCTCGTATGAGATTCTGGCCGACCCCATCCCCTTCTATTCAGACCGCATAACATGCGTTGCCAACCTCTATTATGATCCGCAAATGGCAAAGATGATAGCTACCGTAGAGGAATCGGAAGACGATGTCCACTCACACGTAGCTGCATATGTGCTTGATTATCCGCCCAGAAAGGCGGGTGTTTCTGCCACCATCCGCCACAGGCGCATTGTGCTTGCCTGGACTATGGCTCTGACCCTGCTGCTTGGAGCATCCCTGCTTGCTGTGATCTCTGCCCTTCGCCGCCGCAGAAAGAGCAGTGCAGACTCCCCTCCTGTTCCCGAGCAGGATAAACCCAGGCCCAACAGCATACTGCTTTTCGGCGGAGTAACGGCCAGGGACCGTAACGGAGCCGATTTAACACCACAGTTCACGGGTAAGCTTAGACAAATGTTCTGTATGTTGCTCAGAAGAGGTTCCGAAGGGATGTCATCCCGTCATCTGGGCAGCCTGCTCTGGCCTGACCGGACCGAGAGTGAGACAAAAAATGTAAAAGGGGTCACTGTAAACAAGCTGCGCAAGGTCCTCGCACAGATGGACGGAGTTAGCCTTGTTTCACGTGAAAAACGATTCTACCTTGAGATGGAGAATCCGTTCTGGTGCGATTATGCCCAGCTGCAAAAGATGCTTTCTGACCGCCGCCCGGATATGGACGGTGTGTTAAGGATACTGGCGCGCGGGCGCTTCCTGACAGAGGAGACCGACCCGGTATACGACAAGATGAAAGAGTCGGAAGCCGCTCTGGTGGAACCTGTGATGATCTCTGAAATGCATCGCCGGTTCAGTCAGAAGCAGTACCAGACCTGCCTGGCGTGCGCCAATATCCTGTTCACCATAGACCCGCTGCACGGCGAGGCGCTTTCATACGCTGTCCGCTCGCTGCAGGCTATGGATAAAACCGAGGAGGCCAAGGCCCTGTACAACCGCTTCATTACCCGCTACGAAAAGGATTATGGAGAGGCCTGGCCCGAAAGCTACGAGGCTATTTCCACCGACAGCAGGTAGCTCTGTTTTCAAGATAGAGAAAGGCCGGCTCCTTTGCGGGGCCGGCCTTCTCTTTTACCGATGATGTTATGCACCGAAGTTGTCGTAGAGGATGCTTTCGGGAGCAACTCCCAGCGAATCCAGCAGGTCGGTGACACACTTGGTCATCATGGGCGGACCGCACATAAAGTACTTGCAATCCTCGGGGGCCTCGTGGTCCTTGAGGAAGGTCTCGTACATCACGTTGTGCACGAAACCGGCGGTGTACTTCACGCCCGCTGCATCGGCTGCCGGATCGGGACGGTCCAGTGCCAGATGGAAGTGGAAGTTGGGGAACTCACGCTCGATTTCTGCGAAATCTTCCAGGTAGAACGCCTCCACAAGGGCGCGTGCGCCGTAGAAGAAGTGCACCTCGCGGTCGGTCTTGAGGGTCTTGAACAGATGCATAATGTGGCTGCGCAGAGGGGCCATACCGGCACCGCCGCCCACGAATATGTACTGCATCTCCTTGGGATTGTCCTTGGGGAGGAGGAACTCGCCGTAAGGGCCGCTGATCATTACCTTGTCGCCCGGCTTGCGGGTGAACACGTAGGTAGAGCCTATGCCCGGAGGCACGGGGAGCATCTTGAAGACGCCCTTGGGCTGACTGCGGTCGAACGGAGGAGTGGCGATGCGGACGTTGAGCTTGATCACGCCCTTCTCTGCAGGATAGGAAGCCATTGAATAGGCGCGGATGGTGGGCACGGTGTTCTTGTACTTGATATCGAAGAAACCGTATTTTTCCCAGTCGGCCTTGTAGATGGGATCCACGTCAATGGTAGAGAAGTCTGCATCGTAGACGGGGATGTCAATCTGGATGTATTCACCGCTCTTGAATTCGATGTTTTCGCCTTCGGGGAGCTTGACGGTGAATTCCTTGATAAAGGTAGCCACGTTCTTGTTGGAGATAACCTCGCACTCAAGCTTCTTGACAGACAATGCGCTGTCGGGAATCTCAATCTTGAGGTTGTCCTTGACCTTGACCTGACAGCCAAGGCGCCAGTGGTCGTTAATCTGCTTGCGGCTGAAGTGCACGGTCTCGGTGGGGAGGATGCTGCCGCCGCCTTCAAGCACGCGGCACTTGCACTGTCCGCAGGAACCCTTGCCGCCGCAGGCGGAGGGGAGGAAAATCTTCTGGTCGGCCAGAGTTGCCAGCAGCGAACCGCCCTGAGGCACGTCCACCACCTTCTTGCCGTTGTTGATGTCAATCTTAACGGTTCCGCTCGGAGTGAGTTTAGCCTTCACAAAAAGCAGCAGTGCAACCAGCAGCAGTATAAGCGCCAGGCAAGCTACTACAGAAACTATCAATGTTTGCATACTCATAATCCAGCCCTCCTATAATTGAATACCCATAAAACTCATAAACGCGATACCCATCAGGCCGGTGATGATAAACGCCAGGCCGAGGCCCTTGAGGCCCTTGGGCACATTGGAGTATGCAAGTTTCTCGCGGATGGCCGCCATACATACGATGGCCAGGAACCAGCCCACACCGCTGCCGAGGCCAAAGACGAAGGCTTCGCCCAAGGTCTCGTAGGCACGCTCTTTCATAAACAGCGAACCGCCCAGGATGGCGCAGTTTACTGCAATCAGAGGGAGGAAGATACCCAGTGAGTTGTAGAGACTGGGAGCATATTTCTCCACTGCCATCTCTACAATCTGGGTGAAAGTAGCGATGGTTGCTATGAACACGATATAACTCAGGAAACTCAGGTCTACGCTTGCATAGCTGGGATTGAGCCAGACAAGCGCACCGGGCTTGAGGATATACTCATAGAGAAGATAGTTGAGCGGGAGGGTGATGCCCAGCACGAAGATCACGGCCAGACCCAGGCCCGCAGCTGTCTTCACATTCTTCGAAACGGCCAGGAATGAGCACATTCCCAGGAAGAATGCAAAGATCATATTGTCTACGAAGACAGACTTGATAAATAAATTCAAATATTCCATAGTGCCTGCCTCCTATTTCTCTTGAAGATCTTTCTGTATGCTTCTCTGGATCCATACCACGCAGCCCAAAAGAATCAGCGCCATAGGAGGGAGAATCATAAGACCGTTGTTCATATACCAGCCGCCGTTCTCTATGTACCAGCTTGCAGGGATTACCTGGAAGCCGAAGAGTGTACCGCTGCCAAGCAGCTCACGGAAGAAGGCGACTATAATCAGAATCATACCGTAGCCCAGGCCGTTGCAGGCACCGTCCACGAAGCTGGGCCAGGGCTTGTTGCCCAGGGCGAAAGCCTCTATGCGGCCCATAATGATACAGTTGGTGATAATCAGGCCGATGTAGACACTGAGCATCTTGCTGGTGTCATAGGCAAAGGCCTGCAGCAACTGGTCAATCAATATCACGAACATAGCCACCACAACCAGCTGCACGATGATGCGCACGCGGTTGGGGATGGAGTTCCTGAGCAAAGAGAGTATCAAGCTTGAGAAAGCGGTTACGATGGTCACAGAAAGTGCCATCACAAGGGCGCCCTTAAGCTGTACGGTCACTGCCAAAGATGAGCAGATACCGAGCACCAATACGGTGATTGGATTGTTCTTAAAGAACGGTTTTGTGTAGATATCCTTATTCATCTTTCTCTGTATTTACGGGTTCATTTTCACACTGACCTTCGCACTCGCCGCAGCACTGCTGGCCATCGCACTCACCTTCGCCGCAGCACTCTTTCTTTGCTGCCTTGCCGGTCAGGAATGCCTTGTAGGCATCCAGCCACTGCTCGAGCGAAACGCTCACGGCCTTGGAAGTCATAGTAGCGCCGGAGATGGCATCTACGCCATTGGCAGAGCCGTTTGCACCACCCTTGATCACCTTTACGGAAGAGAACTGACCGGCATCGGAAAGTTTCTTGCCGCGGAACTGGGTGTAGAAAGCGGGTTCCGCAATCTTGGCACCGAGGCCCGGGGTCTCGCTGGCGTGGTCAAAAATAGCGCCGGCGACGGTCTCATTGTCATCTTCTACTGCAACATAGCCCCAGATCGCACCCCAAAGGCCGGCACCGTACATAGCCAGGATGTTGACCTTGCGGCCGTCGTCCATTGTGCACTCGTACACGGGAAGCTTCACGTCAAGCCCCTTCTTGAGGTTGGAATACTGAGTCTTGAGATCGATATCCTTGAAAGCGTCCACACCTTCCAGCACGTTGCCGTCTGCATCGATTGCAAATGCATTGGCGCCGATATGGTCGTTGTAGAGCTTCATAAAGTCTGCATTCTTGTCCACACTGCCGTCTGGGTTCTGGCCCATATTGGCAGCCAACATAATGGTCTTCATCTTGGCAAGGTCCATATTGTCCTGCTGCCTCTGCTTCAGTGCAGAAGCTGCAAATGCCAGGATAGCCGCAACTATCACGACCAGTACGGTCGTGTAGATAACTGTGTATAAATTGCTGTTAGTATTCATATCCTTGCATTTTAAGCGGTTTTGGCCCTGCGCAGGCGACGGCGCACATTGGCACCCACAACAAGATGGTCAATGAGCGGTGCGAATGTATTCATAAGCAGGATTGCGAGCATCATACCCTCCGGATAGCCGGGGTTGAAGAGGCGCAGCAGCACTGCGAATGCGCCAATCAGGAAGCCGTAGATCCACTTGCCGGTCTCTGTCTGGCAGCTGGTCACAGGGTCGGTTGCCATAAACACGCAGCCGAATGCGAAGCCGCCCATAATCAGCTGATAGTATGCAGGAACATCGCCCAGCAGACCCACCAGCAGACCGCCGGCCACGCAGCTGAGCATAATCTTCCAGCTGGCAACGCCGGTCCAGATGAGCAGGATGGCACCCAGCAGGATGCAGAGAGTTGAAGTCTCACCCACGCTGCCGGGGATAAGACCCACGAACATATCCATAGCGGAGTAGTGCAGGTTGCCTGAAGCCATTTCGCTGAGAGGAGTAGCGCAGGAAACTGCATCGTAGCCGGCCTTGTGGGCAATCCACACGGCGTCGCCGCTCATCATCTTGGGATATGAGAAGAACAGGAATGCACGGCACAGCAGTGCGGGGTTCCAGATATTCATACCGGTACCGCCGAATACCTCTTTGCCTATAACCACGGCAAAGGCAACTGCGATTGCGAGCATCCACAGGGGGATGGTTACAGGTACGATAAGGGGAATCAGGAAACCGGTCACAAAGTAACCTTCGTTGACCTCCTCACCCTTGATCTGGGCAAACATACACTCGAAGAACAGACCCACGATGTAAGAAACCAGATAGAGGGGAAGAATCTTCAGGAAGCCTTTCCAGACCATTGTCCAAAAGCCCCAGCCCAGGCCATACGCCAGGTTCATCTGGTAGCCGATATTGTAGATGCTGAAAAGGAACACGGGGATAAGCGCGATCATCACGGTAATCATTGTACGCTTGAGATCTACGCTGTCTTTGATATGAGTACCGCGGGCGGTCACTGTCTTGGGCACGAAGAAGAAGGTCTCCATCGCGTCGAAGAAAGAACCCAGGGCGCTCAGCTTGCCGCCTTTGGAGAAGGTCGGCTTCATTTTGTCCAAAGTTTTTCTCAGTGCGCTCATAATTACATCATCTCCTTAAGCATAAGGTCTATACCGTCGCTGAGAATCTTCTGGATCTCAATCTTGGAAGGACATACAAACTCGCACAGTGCGAAATCCTCCGGGATGACTTCGTATATACCCAGGTTTTCCATTTTTTCAATATCCTTTGCCAGGCAGGCCTTGAGCAGGTATACCGGATAGATATCCATAGGAAGCACCTTGCCGTAGACATCGCTCACCACGAAGGCGCGGGGGCCGCCGTTGGTGTTGGTGTCCAGCTTGTAGGTTTTCTTCTTTCCTGCCAGCCAGGACCAGTAAAGGTGGGAGAAACTGAACTTTTTCAGGCGGAAAGGCTTGATCCAGCCCAGCATCTCGTAGTAGTCACCCTCTTCCAGCAGGGTCACCTGGTTGTCAAAGAATCCCAGATAACCGTCTGCGCCCACATTCTCGCCGGTGAGGACATCGCCGCTGATGAAGCGGACGTTACCCTTCTTTGCATACTTGGCGATGGAGGCCAGGCTCATACCCTGGACTGCCTTGATGCAAACCGGATTCTCGGCTGCGGGACCGGTGACTGCCACAACGCGGCTCATATCGTAGGTTCCGGTAGCTATGCAGCGGCCGATGGCGGCCAGTGACACGAGGTCCACGGTCCATACAATCTCACCCTTGTTGATGGGAGAAATGTGGTTGATCTGCACGCCTACGTTGCCTGCGGGGTGCGGGCCGCTGAAGGTGTGGGGAATTACACCCTTGAGGCTGCTCATTGCACTGCCGGCAGCCTTGGCTGCGTTAAGGCTGAAGTGCACGCCTCCGTTGGTGAGACGGCCCAGGGCGTCGATACCTGCCTGGAGATACTCCATCTGGCCTTCCATCACAAAGTCTGGATCGGGAGCCAGAGGGGCGGTGGCCATTGCAGAAACAAAGATGCTCTTGGGCGTCAGTTCAGGATTGGCAACGATGCCGTAGGGACGTTGTTTGATCATTGGCCAGAGGCCTCGCTCCAGAAGCAGGTCCACTACAGCCTTGCGGTCCATCTTGGCCAGGTCAACAGCATTGTGCTTGACGCTCTGCTGCTCTTTATCTGCCTTTACGACCACGGCGAGAAGCTTGCGCTTGTCACCACGTACGACTGCCTGGACAACACCGCTCACCGGAGAACAGAAACTGATGCTCGGGCACATCTTGTCCACGAAGAGGGCATCACCGGCTTTAACGGCGTCACCTTCTTTCACGGCCAGCTTGGGAACCAGCGCCTTGAAATCCGTGGGCTTGATTGCGACTAAGTCAGGAGCTACAGTTTCTGCGATCTTAGCGGGGGCGGCGCCTGCTAGAGGTATATCCAGCCCCTTTTTCAATCTGATGTGTTCTGACATTTTAAAGTTATTTGTTGATAAATGAATTTTCGCTGAAAAATCGCGCGCAAATATACCTATAATATTTCGGATTTCAATTATTTTTGCGTTATGAACAACACTGGACGCGAAGAGATATTAAGGGGTCTGAACGAGGCGCAGCGAGAGGCTGTAGAGAGCATCGAGGGGCCGTTGTTGATAGTGGCCGGGGCGGGCAGCGGAAAGACGCGCGTGCTCACCTGCCGCATTGCCAATCTTATAGACAAGGGGGTGGAACCCTGGCGGATACTCGCCCTGACCTTCACCAAGAAGGCCGCCGGCGAAATGAAAAGCCGCATCTCATCCCTGGTGGGCGAGCGCAGCGCCGGCCGCATCTGGATGGGGACCTTCCACTCTGTATTCGTGCGGTTCCTGCGCGAATACGCCGATTTACTGGGCTATCCGCGCCAGTTCACCATCTACGATGCCGCCGACACCAAGTCGGCCATCACCAAGTGCATCAAAGAGCTGAATCTGGACGACAAGACCTACAAGCCTTCGGCGGTGGCGGCGCAGATTTCAAGGGCCAAGAACGACCTGCTCACCGCCGCGGCATATTCCGTAAATGCAATATACCAGGCCGACGACAAGGCGGCGCGGCGTCCCCGCCTGCACGAGGTGTACTCGCTGTATGCCGCAAAGTGCAAGGCTTCCGGTGCAATGGACTTTGACGATATCCTGCTGAACACCAACATACTTTTCCGCGACCATAAAGAGGCCCTGGAGGCCACCCGCGACCGGTTCAAGTATATTCTGGTGGACGAGTACCAGGACACCAACTACGCCCAGTACCTGATTTTGAAAAAGCTGGCGGCGGTGCACCACAACATCTGCGTGGTGGGCGACGACAGCCAGAGCATCTATTCTTTCCGCGGGGCGCGCATAGAGAATATCCTCAGCTTCCAGAAAGACTATCCCGAAAGCCGCATCATCCGTCTGGAGCAGAACTACCGCTCTACCCAGACCATTGTAGATGCCGCCAACAGCCTGATAGACAAGAACAAAAATCGCATCAAGAAGGTGTGCTACTCCAAATCAGCCACGGGAGCTAAGATACACGTGATAAACGCCGCCAGCGACTTTGAAGAGGGACACGCCATCGCCGCCGCCATCAAGCGGATCCTCTGGCGGGAAAAGGCAGAATACAGCGATTTTGCGATACTCTACCGCACCAACGCCCAGAGCCGCGTGCTGGAAGAGTCGCTGCGCAAGCAGAACCTCCCCTGCCGCGTGGTTTCTGGTACATCGTTCTTCGACCGCGCCGAGGTCAAGGATATGGTGGCCTATTTCCGGCTGGTCATCAACCCTCAGGACAACGAGGCTTTCCGCCGCATCATAAACCTGCCCGCCAGGGGCATCGGCGCCACGTCGCTGGCCGCCCTGGATGTGGCAGCCTCCAACGCAAAAGTCTCTTTGCTGCAGGCCACGATGCTGCCGGAGGCCGACCTGCTGGCCGCCGGGCTCAAGACGGGAGCCATAGCCAAGTTCAGGGAGTTCTACAATATGATTATGCCTATGGCCGCCAAGGCCGCTGTGACAGACGCCTACACGTTAGCCACCGAAATCGGCCTCAAGAGCGGAATGATGGCATACCTCCAGTTCCAGCAGGACAAAGAGGGGAAAGACCGTCTGGAGAACGTGCAGGAGCTGTTCAACGGCATCAAGCAGTATCTGGAAGACGAGGCTGAGCAGCGCAAGTACTACGACCCGGAAACGGGAGAGGATATGGCTTCGCCAGACGATATAATAACCATCTCTGACTATATAGAGAACTTTACCCTGCTCTCCTCTGCAGAAAAAACCGACGACAATATAGACGACGACAACCGCATCAGCCTTATGACGGTGCACTCTTCCAAAGGTCTGGAATTCCCCTTCGTGTTTGTGGCGGGACTGGAAGAGAACCTTTTCCCCAGCGGAAGCGACCTGCTTCCCGCCGACATAGAAGAGGAGCGGCGGCTGTTTTACGTGGCGATTACCCGTGCAGAAAAGGAGGTCTCCCTCTCCTACGCCTCTATGCGGCACCGCTACGGCAAGGAAGAGTTCAACCAGGTGAGCCGCTTCATCACCGAGATTGACGGCAGATATCTGGACGGAGACGTGCCGCAGCGATCGGCCTTCGACGACTTTGGCCGCGACGCAAACAGCGGCGGCTTTGGCTGGGGGCGCACTTCGGGCGAGACTTCCACCGGCAAGTGGGCGCCGAACTACGGCCGGCCTCAGGCCCCGCAAAGACCTCAGCCCTCTTCCCGGCAGCAGCCGTATTCCAAATCCGCTGCGCCAGTTAGGCCCATACCCAAGGCTCCGGCAGTGCGTATGCCGGCACCTGCCGATTTCAAGCCCGACCGTCCGGAAGATATCCGCGCCGGAATGCGGGTGGAACACAACATTTTTGGCCCCGGAATCATCAAGAGTGTAGAGGGCACCGGAGGCGATGCCAAGGCGATTTTCGTGACCGACGGCGGAGAAACAAAAAAACTTATTCTCAAATACGCCAAATTGCGCATCTGCAGGTAATCATCGGCACACTATTTGCAATTTATCACTATGAATTTTTCATAGTTTAGGTTATGGTTAAGGAAGGAGGCCGTCATCCGAAAGGGGGCGGCCTCTGAGTTTATAGCCACCCTATCCCAGCGCATCGAAAGCTTCTGGGAGATAGGTCACCGAGACCACCTCTTCCCCATCGGTTACGACCGTAACCACATCGAATTTGATTTCCTTGCGGGTGGGATGCTCCGCATAAAAAGCCCTGGCGGCCCTTATCAGCTTGCGCCGCTTGTCTGCTGTCACATTTTCACTTGGGTCAAAGCCGTCTCCGCAGCGCAGGGTCTTGACCTCAACAATCCTGATGCTGACGGCATCTTCCATTATCAGGTCCACCTCCAGATGGCCGCTGCGCCAGTTGCGCGCAACCAGCTCCATCCCGAACCCCCGCAGGTATTCGAGCGCAGCAGTCTCTCCCCTTCTTCCAAGCTCTCCCCGGCTGTTCATTGGCTATTCCTTCTTTCTGAAAAAGACTATGAATTTGACTATGCAGAGCAGGATGAACGCCACAATTATGCTTTCCAGCTCCATCCTGTTGCGGTTAAGTGTTGATATTGCCTCCATCTCAGACGACCCGCTGGGATTGAACACTATCTTTGGCGAAGCTGCGGCCGGATATGCCCACTTGCGCACTATAAAGCAGTCGTCAAGCCAGGTGAGACCGCCGTTGGAACGGTTGAAGGTCATAAGCAGCTTGAGGTCGGCGCGGGCATTTTCGCACTCTTCTGGCAGCCCCGCAATCTCGGCAGGAGATACCACCATAAAGTCCATCCCCTGCTCCAGGGCCTTGTCGCGGATCTTAGTGATGGCCTCCACGCCGTGACGCTTCAGGAATTTGTCGGGATGGTAAATGGTCATCAGCAGCAGGTTGCGGCGGGAGAGAATCTCCTCTGTAATTTCCTGCCCGTCAGGCGATTCTATCACAAAATCTGCATCGGAGGCATTGGCTCCGCCGGCTGAGATCTGTTTGGTGACCGTCTCTACATAGGTCCAGGTGGAATCGGGGATATTCTCCAGGTCGAAGGTCTGCCTGATGCCGTTTTTATCATATATAAATTCCGTTTCAAACTCTGGAACCGCATCGGCCTTGACACCGGCGGTGACCTCGCTGCCGGCGCGGTAAGGAGTATATTCCTGCAGCGGGGCTTTGGTCAGGGTCCTGATAGGGATATACAGCGCCAGCGCCAGGAAAAGGATGGTGAAGAACCACTCCCAGCCGGGATACCTGAATTCTGAAATCTTCTTGCGGAAGATGAAGATTATCAGCGCCAGCGGCAGCAGTATCAGGTTTTTGAAGAACGTCTGCCAGTTGGTAAGGTGTATTGCCTCGCCAAAGCAGCCGCAGTCGCTTATCGGGTTGAAAACGGCCAGATAAAGGGTCAGCGGGGTGAAGATGGCAAACAACAGAAACGCCACCCACGCGAAGATGCGGATGCGCAGCCGCAGCAGCAGCGCCGTGCCGGTCAGAAACTCCAGCGTGGCCAGGGTGATGCCCAGCACCAGCGAAGCCGGGGCTATGAATCCCAAGCTGAACGCCTCCAGATACTCCTTGATGACCAAGGATGTACCCACCGGGGCCAGCAGTTTCACAAACCCCGAGAAGATAAGCACCAGCCCTACTATCAGGCGACAGAAACGGGCCGACCCTTTCATAACTTGCTCTTGATTTTTACGAAGATGGCCTCAGGTGCCATTATGCGGCCCGTCTGGGCATCGGCGCAGTCTATGCGGATAAAGTTCTTGTCAGTTTCGCAGCAGGTGCGATACACGGCGCGGACCTTCTTTTGGAACTCGATGTCGGCCTCGTGGATATCCTGGGCACCTTGCAGATAGTCGCGGTCGCTGCCGCTGCGCTGGTGCCTGAGCTCGCTCTCCACAAAGCCGATGGGCACGTCCAGAAACAGGTTCAGGTCGGGCTGCGGAATCTTGAAATAATTGTACTCCAAGTCAAAGATCCATTCGCGCAGCTCCCGAGCCTTTTCAGGATCCTGAAGTTTGGCTGTCTGAAAGGCGATATTGCTATAGACATAGCGGTCCAGCACCACGCAGTAGCCGTCTTCCAGCCACTCGTTTATCTGCTGCGCCGCGGCGTGCCGGTCCTCTGCGAAAAGCAGCGCCACCAGCTGCGGATGCACCGCCTCGTTGGAGCCGTACTCCCCCTTGAGAAAATTGGAAATCAACCCGCCGAACGGCTGCACGTCATACCTCGGAAAATGGAGATACTTGAGCTTCCCTCCGCTCTGCTCAAGATAATTGCACAGCATCTTCAGCTGAGTAGACTTCCCCGCCCCGTCCAGGCCTTCCAGAACTATTAGCATACGCGTTACGTTTAAGTGTATCTTTGCAAATATAACTAAATAGTTCCGGACTGTCAACCCGAAATTCGCAGCGGCCACCGATCGCTTGCTTATGGCATTGTGCGCCCTATCGCCCGCCGCTGCGCGTCAAAACAGTCAAAATTTGTATAGTAAGTGAAGAAAAACTTGATTATCTATATAAATTTTTGCTATTTTTGTGGTGTGATAGATATTTTAGATATACTGGGTAATGTGCCTGTGACCAAAGCGGCTATAGCATCGTTGTACACTGGCGTGACCGGTGTCAACCAAAAAGTAGCGGCATTGGAGAATAGCGGCAAACTATTGCGGCTCAAACGTGGCCTGTATGTAGTCAACCCCGCAGCAAGCGGCAAGCCGGTCAGCACCTATCTTGTAGCAAACCACCTTTATTCCCCATCGTATATTTCTATGCACACTGCGCTAAGATGGTACGGATTGATCCCAGAGCACGTCCATCTGATGCAAAGTATGACCATCAAGCCCTCGCGCCAATTCAAAAACGCGCTTGGTTCTTTTGACTACATAAAGGTAAGCAGGGACTATTTTTCCATAGGGCTGAGACAAGAGGTGTCAGAAGATTCCGCTTTTATCATCGCCAGCCCGGAGAAAGCTCTTTGTGACTTGATATATGCCACACACGGCATCAATCTCCGCTATCTCAAAGAAGCAGAGGCATTCCTTGAGGAGGATATGAGACTCGATATGGACAATATGAAAGACTTTGACCCGAACATTCTAAGGCAATGCGCCCAGAAGGGGAAAAAGTCAAGATCTATAGAAACAATTATAAAACTGCTTGAACGATGAATGATTTATACCAAAAGATGCTCTCGGTTTATGACCAGAGCACTGACCGTGCCCGCAGAAATGCAGTTTACCAAGTAAGTCAGCAGATTATCCTTGCCGGACTTGCAGACGGAGGTTTCTTTGACAAGGCCGCATTTTATGGCGGCACTTGCCTGCGTATCTTTCACGGGTTGAACCGCTTCAGTGAAGATATGGACTTCACTTTGCTTAAAGAAGACGACCAGTTCGAATTCGAAAACTATTTTCAGCCTATAATAGATCAATTTGCATTGGTAGGGCGACAAGTCGAAATAAAGAAAAAGGATAAAAAGAGCTTCGGCAAGGTAGAATCGGCGTTTCTGAAAGACAATACCGATGTATACGACCTGTCATTCCAGACAGAGAAGTCCATCAAGGTCAAGATAGAGGTTGATACAGTACCTCCGTTAAAGTTTGCCACAGAACAGAAAATCAGTAATTTACCAAAGTCCTTTATGACCCGGTGCGTCACTCTGCCGGATCTTTTCGCGGGCAAGATGCACGCCCTTGTATATCGTGCCTGGAAAAGCCGCGTCAAAGGTCGCGACTGGTACGATTTCGCCTGGTACGTGCGTTGGAATGTACCTCTCGACTGGAATCATCTTCAGGAACGCATCTTACAGTTCAATGGCGAAAATGTTTCCCTGGAACAGTTCCTGCATACCTTACGCGAACGCCTTGCAAATACCGATATCGAAAAAGTAAAAGAGGACGTGATCCCCTTCCTGAACGACGAGCAAGAGCTGGATATCTGGTCGAACGACTACTTTCTGCAATTGGTGGACTTAATGAAAATCCAGCAGTAAGATGGCGGCAGCGGTCAAGATAATGGGAATCGTGAATGTCAATTCCGATTCTTTTTTCAGCGGGAGCAGGGTCGCTTCCGGGCAGGAATTCTGTGCACGGGTAGAGCGCCTGTTTGCCGGCGGCGCCGACGTGGTTGACATCGGGGCGTGCTCTTCGCGGCCGGGCAGCACATATCCAGGCGTAGAAGAGGAGTGGCGGCGGCTGGAGCCCGTGCTGCACCTGGTGCGCGGGCATTTGGCCGGAAAGCAGTTCTCAATCGACACTTTCTCTTCCGAGATCGTGCAGCGCGCCTACGGCATTATCGGGTCGTTCATCGTAAATGACATCACCGCCGGGCAGAGCGACAGCCGGATGCTGCCGCTGGTGGCAGAGCTGAGTCTGCCTTACATCGCCATGCACAACCTGCAGCCGCCGCATCTGGTCGGCTGTCGCATCAGCAAGATAATCCGCACAAAACCGGGCGAAAACGTGGTGGACAATGTGCTGCGCTACTTCCACGGCTTTGAGAAGCGGGCCGCGGCCGTCGGTCTTAAAGACTGGATTCTGGACCCCGGCTTCGGCTTTGGAAAGGACGTGGATGAGAACCTGGAGCTGCTGGAGCGTCTGGACGAACTGAAAATCTTTGGCCGAGAAATCCTGGCCGGCATCTCCCGCAAACGCATGGCCTACGAGCGGCAGGGCCGTAAACCAGAAGACGACGAGACTCTTGCCGAGACCCGTCGTCTTCAGATTATCGCCATTGATCGCGGAGCC
>JAFRRR010000062.1 GCA_017428035.1 Bacteroidales bacterium
ACAGTTGAACCCCATGATAAGGTCTGCCTCTGTTCTGTACATTACCTCTTTGTGAGAAGAAAGACAAAGATGGAAAGCCTTTCTCATATGATACGCGCCACGTGCCTCCTACACTGATATTTGTTTAACAAGAACTGTCAACCACAAATATAGCCAAGGTCCGCGCCATTGTCAAATAATTTACTCCGTTTGGCGCGAGATACAAATCCGCCAGAAGTTTTGGACTTCGTGCCAAACCACTAAAAAAGCCGGTACGTTTTTAGCTAACTTTGCAGCGATATGCTAAAGTTCCTGCGCAAAGTCATAATGTGGGTGCTGATTGTCTTCTTTGGCAGCAGTATCGGGATGGTGTTTGTGTATAAATACCTGCCGGTGTACATCACGCCGCTGATGGTGATACGCCTTTTCGAGCAGCACAAAGATGGCAAAAAGCTCACGCTGAAGCACACCTGGGTCCCGCTGGAGCGAATAAACAGTTCCCTCCCGCTGGCTGTCTGGGCCAGCGAAGACCAGCGCTTCTTTGATCACACCGGTTTTGATTTCAAGGAGATCAACAACGCCGTGAAAGAGCAGCGGCAGAGAGGCCGGCTGCGCGGCGCCAGCACCATCAGCCAGCAGACGGCCAAGAACGTTTTCCTCTGGCCCAGGCAGAGTTGGCTGCGCAAGGGTTTGGAGGCCTATTTCACCAAGCTGATAGAGTGGATCTGGGGCAAGAAGCGCATTATGGAAGTTTATATCAATTCGATAGAGATGGGGCGCGGAATCTATGGCGCGCAGGCCGCCGCCAAACACTTCTGGGGCCACAACGCCTCTAGTCTCAGCCGCGAAGAGAGCGCGCTGATAGCCGCAGCCCTGCCAAATCCCCTGCAGCGCAACTGCAAAAACCCCAGCGAATATATGCTCCAGCGGCGGAAAGAAATACTGACCCAGATGCGGCTGCTTGGCGGCAAATATCCTCCAAAGACCGCCACATCCAAATAACTGGCAAGGTCTCCCCTACTCCACAATCACGCACCAGCCGTGCTTATCCTCGGCGCGGCCGTACTGGATGTCGCGAAGGGCGTTGTAGAGGCTCATACATACAGGGCCTACCTGCTTGCCGTAATCGATGTATTCCTGAGTGTCGATGTCGTAGATGCTGCCGATAGGCGAAATCACGGCGGCGGTACCGCAGGCGCCGGCCTCGTCAAAAGTCTTGAGTTCCTCTACCGTGACTGGCCGCTGCTCCACGTTCATGCCCATGTCGGCCGCCAGGGTGCGCAGGCTGTCGTTGGTCACTGACGGCAAGATGGACGGCGATGCGGGTGTGACATAGGTGTTGTTCTTGATGCCGAAGAAGTTGGCGGCGCCGCACTCCTCTATGAAGCGGTGCTGGGCGGCATCCAGATACATCACGTTGTCATAACCCATTTCGTGGGCCTTCTCGCCGGAGAGCAGACTGGAGGCGTAGTTGCCGCCCGCCTTGATGTCGCCGGTGCCGCGCGGTGCGGCGCGGTCCTGCATACGGTCAATCACAACCTTGATCAGGTGCATTCCGCCCTTGAAATAGGGGCCTACGGGCGAAGCGAAGAACACGATGTCCACCTCGGGGCAGCGATGCACGCCAATGGCCACCTGGCTTCCGTACATCAGCGGACGCAGATACAGCGAAGCGCCCGACTCGTACGGCGGCACAAAATCGATGTTCTGGCGCACCAACTCCACGCAAGATGCCACAAAGACGTCGGTAGGCATCGGCTCCAGGCATAGCTTGTAGGCTGAGCTTTGGAAACGGCGGGCGTTGTCGGCAGGCCTGAACAGGCGCACCTTGCCGTCCACACCGCGAAAGGCCTTTAGCCCTTCGAAAGCCATAATGCCATAGTGCAGGCCCATCGTGGCCATATGCATATGGATATATTCGTCTTTTGTGATTTCCGGCTGACTCCACTTTTTGCCGTCGAAACGGCAACGGATGTTGGCGTTGGTCTTGATATAGTCAAAGCCCAGATTGTTCCAATCGATTTTTGCTGCCATAGTTTTAAATTGTTATTTACGCGGCTAAGGTAGTATAAAAAAGCCGCCGTTGTAAACCTTTCCCTAGGCTTTTTTTATGCGCACCGCTTTCACAAAGTGCGACATAAGGTAGCCGATGGCTGCCACAGAAACGAAAACCACAAGAATATCAAGCAGTTGCAGCCGTACCGGATAGTAAGAAACAATAAAGTTGCCGGGCAGGCGCACCAGATGGAGATACTGCTGCGCCAGGCACACCAGAACGCCCAGTACAATGCCCGCCGCGGCCCCCAGCAGGGATATCATCCACCCTTCGGTGGTAAAAATACGGTTGATGGTGCGCGTGTCGGCGCCCATCGACCGGAGTATCTCTATATCGTCCTGCTTTTCAATTATCAGCATAGAGAGCGAGCCGAACACGTTGCAGGAGATTATCAGCACCACGAACAGCAGAATAAGATAGATGGCCAGCTTCTCGTAGGTCATCATTTTATATAGCGACTCGTTCTGCTGGAACTTGTTGCGCACCTGGCAATCGTCGCCGAACAGCTTGGCAATCTCGCCCTGCAGCCGCGAAGAAACGGCTCCGGTGGCGCCCAGGGCCTCCGGCTTGATGCGGATTTCCAGCATCGACACCTCGGTGGTGCGCTCCAGAACCTGGCGCAGAGCCTCTATGGGCATATACACATACTGCTCGTCAAAGTTCTTCTCCAGGGCGATGATGCCCACGGGGAAAAGATTCACCTTGCGCAGCGAGGCGGTGGGGTCGGCCAGCGACACCTTGGCGGTGCGGGAGGGGAAATAGACCTCCAGCGGCGTCAGAAAGGTGGTATTCAGCCGCAAATCCTGAGCTATGGAGCTCCCCAACACCATCTGGTTTATCTCGCCGTCCTTGAGGTCAAAACTGCCCTGTACCACATACTGCGCCAGGCCGGTGACATTCTGGTACTCCGAATCCACGCCGCGGGCCGTGACTATGGCCTCTTTGTCGCCATACTTAAGAAATACTGTCTCTTCCAGAATCTCGCTCACAGAAGAGACCTCTTCCCTGGCGCTCAGGGCATCCAGCGCAGCGCTGTCGGGAGTGAAGACCTTGTCGGTTTTGGGAGTCACCACCAGATCGGGAGTGTAACTGTTGAACATCCCCTTCAGAAGGTCGTCAAAACCGTTGTAGATAGAGAGGATTATGACCAGGGCAGCGCAGCCCACGGCGATGCCGGCCGCGGAAATAATGGATATTATGTTTATCACATTATGCGACTTCTTGGCAAACAGGTAGCGCCGCGCTATGAAGAAAGTCGGGTTCAATTACTTTTTGAGTAACTCTTCTATGTGCTCTACGTAGTCGAGGCTGTCGTCCAGATAGAACTGCAGCTCCGGCACAATGCGCAGCTGCTTGCCCACGCGGCGGCCCAGCTCACCGCGCAGGGCGCGGGTCTGGTCGCCTATTATCTCCATCACCGTCTCGCTCTTGGACGAGGGGAAAATGCTCACATAAATCTTGGCCTGCGACAGATCGGGGCTTATCTTGACCCCGCTAACCGACACCAGGGCGCCGTCGAAGGCGGCCATTCCCTTGCTGCGAATGATTTCTGCCATATCGCGCTTGATCTGCGACGCGACCTTAAGTTGCCTTGTGCTAGCGGGACCTTCCATAATTACTTGATATTGATGACGTAATAATTCTTCTTGCCTTTCTGGGCCAGGATGTAGTGGCCGTTCACAATGTCGGCCTCTGTAACTTCGCCGTTGGGGTCGGTGAATTTATCCTTGTTGATGGAGATACCATTGCCGGCCACCATCTTGCGGGCCTCGCCCTTGGAGGGCATAATGTCGGTCTTTACGGCCAGCAGCTCCAGGATGTTGCAGGGCAGATCGGCCTTGGCCAGGTCGTAAGAAGGCACGTCGCCGAACACGGCGCGGAAAGTGCGCTCGTCCAACTTCTTCAAATCCTCTGAATTGCCGCGGAAAAGCATCTCCGATGCGGCCACGGCATTTTCGTATGCCTTCTCGCCGTGCACCATAATGGTGATCTCCTTGGCCAGAAGCTTCTGAAGCTCGCGGCGGCCGGGATCCTCGCGATGGGCGGCGATGGCCGATTCTATAGTCTCGCGGTCCAGCATCGTGAAAATCTTGATGTAGCGCTCGGCATCCTCGTCGGAGACATTCATCCAGAACTGGTAGAACTCGTAGGGCGAAGTGCGCTCGGCATCCAGCCAGACATTACCCTTTTCGGTCTTGCCGAACTTGGTGCCGTCGGCCTTGCGTATCAGCGGGCAGGTCAGGGCAAAAGCCTCGCCTCCGTCCATACGGCGGATGAGTTCTGTGCCGGTGGTGATGTTGCCCCACTGGTCGCTGCCGCCCAGCTGAAGGATGCAGCCGCGGTTCTTCCAGAGCCAGTAAAAGTCGTAGCCCTGCATCAGCTGGTAGCTGAATTCGGTGAAGGACATACCCTCGCTGCTGTCGCGGGAAAGGCGCTTTTTCACGCTGTCCTTGGCCATCATATAATTCACGGTGATGTGCTTGCCGATATCGCGGATAAAGTTGATGAAGCTATAGTCCTTCATCCAGTCATAGTTGTTCACCAGCTCCGCCTTGTTGGGGGCGTCGCTGTCAAAATCCAGGAAGCGGGCCAGCTGCGCCTTGAGGCAGTCCACATTGTGTTGCAGGGTAGCCTCGTCCAGCAGGTTGCGCTCTGCGCTCTTCATAGACGGGTCGCCAATCATACCTGTGGCACCGCCCACCAGCGCGAACGGCTTGTGGCCGCAATTCTGGAAATGCTTCAAAATCATCACGCTCACCAGGTGACCGATGTGCAGACTGTCTGCAGTAGGGTCAATGCCCACATACGCCGCCTGGGGTCCTTCCATCAATTTTTCTTCTGTCCCGGGCATAATGTCCTGGATCATTCCTCTCCACTTGAGTTCTTCTACAAAGTTTTTCATCAGATTTCTATCGTTTTCTTTCTGCCCGCAAAGGTACTCCTTTTTTCTTAATAAGAAACAAACCCGCACGGTTCGGGTATCGGTCCAGAAAAACGCAGGATACCCCAAAAAACAGCCGATTTTCAGGGTACCGGTCCAGGTTGTGGACCGATACCCCGACTATTCGGCTATTTCGCGGCCTTCAACCGCCGGAACTCCTGCTGGGCGCGGAAAATGTCGCGCTGGAACTCTTCGGATGACTGAAGACGGGAATAGCCGATGCCCGCCACAGGGCGGCTGGCATCCACGTCGCTCTGCCAGTGGCAGCCCGAGATGACACGGCTTTCGCCGCTCTGCCAGGCCCTGGCAAATATCGCCTCAGCCGCTTCGGGATTGATTTGCGCCATCAGCAGGGCACAGGCCCAGGCGCGGATAGTATGGCCGGAAGGATATGACCCTTCGGTGGCAAGCCACTCGTCGTCTTGCGGGAAGATGGACGGCTCGGCAAAATATGCAAACGGGCGGATGCGGAAATAATGCGCCTTGGGGCGGAATCGGATGTTCTCTATGGTGGTGATTCCGCGGGTCAGCACCTCGTATATGGCCGGAGTCGAGGTCTTTGAAATCTCCATCCCGAACGGCACTCCCAAAATAGCCAGCGTGGTGTCCATATTCCACACGGCATCCCTTACAGCCATCGCCAGACGTACCGAATCCTTGCGCTGCTGCTTGCCCCACATATAACGGAGGATATCATAATCAAATCCGGTACTCGGGTCCTCTGGCGGCGCCGGAATGCACTGCACCACGTCGGGCATTTCCTTCTCCGGTATATACGGTTTGAACTCTTCCTGCGCAAACGCGGAAAACTGAATGCCCGCCAGCAAGACAACGGCTGTCAGGGCGGTAAAAAAGGTCTTCTTCATACCGCAAAGGTACACCTTTTTATCCAAGAAACGAGGTCGATATGCGCAGGTGCACCCTATGGAATCTTTTTTCCCCCATTGGGATGGGATGATGCCACGAGGACGATGTGGGAGTGCTGAAGTTGTTTTCGTGGCAGGGATTTGCGGAAAAAAGGAGATATCAGTGCCACGAAGACGACGTAAGGGTCTGCACATCGTCTTCGTGGCAGGGCTTACCGCTTCACCATCAGAGGCACGCTGCTGAAGCCTTCCGGACGGTCGTAGAGCTCGCAGTGGCAGTCGCCAAGATGCTTAACCTTGAAGCCGTTGGCCTTGTACTCTTCATAATTGAAGGCGTTGAGCTCGTCAATGGCGATCTGGTGGAACTTGTCAAAGTCGGGCCACCACTCCCAGCCGCTGCCGAAGTCGTTGTAGAGGAAGGCGTCGGCGCACTGCTTGCCAAGCTCGGGAGTTACATAGAATGCACCCATTGCCAGCACGTTCACTCCGTTGCCGGTGATGGCGCGGAAGGCGGCGGGAACAGACTCCACCACACCTGCGTGAACGCCGGGGCACTTGCTGGCAGCAATGTGGATACCCATACCGGTGCCGCAGAAGATAAGCGCACGCTCAAACTCCTTTTCGGTGATCATTGCGCCCACCCTGAGACCGATGCGGTGGAACATCAGTTCTGTGTCATCGGGGTCGGAATCGGCCTTTACGCCGATATCGGTAACAGTCCAGCCTTTCTTTTCAAGATACTCTTTGATAGCTTCTTTAAGGGGATAGCCGGCAAAATCCGCGGCCATCAGAATCTGTTTGTCAGCGACTTTTTTCATATTGTGTTCTGTTTTTGATGTTTCTAATTAACCTTTATTTCAGCCCTCTCGGAAACGAGGCCGGACTGGTTAACGGTCTCTACCGCCAAAACGTGGTTGCCGCCAGTCACATTGACTGTAAATGTCATAGGGAGAGGATCCACAGGATATGTATTGTCACCATTGGTGTCAAAACTCTGGTAATTTCCGGAATCAGGGATCATACCGATTTGTTTGCCGTCAAGGTAGATTATGAATTTGGCAATACCCGACTCCACATCCGCATCCGCACGCCAGGCAAATTGGTACATATTATCAGCTGTCTTATCTGCTACAAGGTTGTATGGTGCCGGGGGCGGTGTAGTGTCTGAGACATCGTTTGTCATCACGTACTCCTTCCAGGTCTTTGCGACATCCTCATCTACAAAGCGGCACCAGGCAGACTTGTCATCACCCGCGTATTCGCTTTCTTTGACCAGCTCGAATGTTTCGGGATTACCAAGCCACGCAACCGAGGGATCAATGTCCCGCATTCCCGTTGAGCCTTTCGCCGGGAGACGTTGTTTCAAGGCAGCCTCAAAAAAGGGTATCGACATATGGCGCATATAGGCGAGGTTATGGTTCTGGCCAGGATTATATGCGATTGCAGCATAAGCGTCCATCGCACGCATCTTCGCAAAGGTATGGACAGCAGTCGCCTCGCACAGGCAATCCGGAGCATCGTTCTGTCCGGCATGCCTCAACAAAAGAGGGACGCCGGAGGCTGTCGGCAGATAATCCCACTGAGGATCCCACGCTGCGGAATATGTCACGGCTGCAAGTATCCTCTCCGGATAATCGCGAAGCATCGCAAGTGTCCAGTGACCGCCGCTCGAATGGCCGAACAGCAGAAGTGGTGCATACGACAATTCCGGATGATGTTGTTCTGCTGCTACCTGATTAATAACCTTGAAAAGGGCTGCCGCCGAACCACTCTCCGGATGATGCCAGACTCCACAATCACCATGAAGTGCAGTCTCGATTACAAGAAGCCCCCACTTCTTTGCAAATGCCTGATATTGAAGGTCCTTGTTGCGGGTGATTCCAAACTGCTCCATCCCGCAACCGTGCTGGAGAACAAGTACGCCATTTAGCGTTTCCCACGCAGGCGGAAGATAAATACCATACTCCGCATAATTTGCAAAGGTACAGTCCTCGCCATTCAAGGTAATCGTATAAAGCGCCTCACCTTCGGACGCGATTACAGTGACCTTTATCTCTGCCGTCTTCCCTTCACAAGCTGCAGTAACTGTTGCTTCTCCGACAGCAACAGCATTAATTGTCCCGTTGGTAACAGTAACTATATGTTCATCAGACGAATACCACGTGATTGCGGGAGGGACCGCCATAGAAGGCACGACAGAACCCTTTACTGCTTCCGACTCACCGACATAAAGAGTCAACTCTGTTCTGCTCGTATAAACCGCCTTCACCAGAGAGTCCTTTGATGAAAGATTGTTTTTACTTCCGCATGCAATGATCAGCATACCAAAGTAAAGACAACAGACAGCTTTCAGTAATCTTCTCATCATACACGAATCAAATAGAGTTATTCAAAAATTTCGGGCAGGTCCTGCACTATGCGCTCGAACATAGCGCGGCCGCCCTTGGGGTTGGGATGATGGTATATCTGCCAGCCTGTCATCGGGGCGGGATAGCCGGTGTAATCTTCCCAGTACATCATACTCTTGTCCACGTTGCGGCCGTCGCCGTTGAGGCTGGTGGCAATATCCAGCTTGGCACCCTTAACATTCTTCTGCTCGCGCACCCTGGCGATGAGCGGATTGCCGCCGAATGCCGCATCGCACTGCGAAGCGCTTTCGTTGGCCGGCATATTGTTCAAGATGGGGATGGAACCTTGCGATTTGATATACTCAATCAATTCCGACAGATTCTGTTCAGTATTGCCGCCGTTGGTACCGATGGTCACCATCACGTAATCCGCCTTTATATAAGGCAACTCGTGAGGCAGATATTCCATCACGGTATTGATGTTGCCGCCACCGCGGCCGCTGGACATTGCGCTGCCGCCAAGACGGTTTATGAGCAGCTGAGTGTAGGCTCCCGGGAAATCGGCGGTGGGATAATAGGCCTCCGGCTGGGTGATGGAATCGCCGCAGATGAGCAGCCTGACGTGGTCCTTGAGAGACTCCACGGTGATGCGGCTCACCAACATAGACGTACCCTTCTGAAGGCCGAAGCAATAGTGATCCCAGCCGGGCCCGACATAGAATCCGTCGTGAATCTTGCCCTTGCCGCAGCCGCCTTCGCCGTCCATTGTAGCGGACGCCTCGGCCACAGCACCGGATGCAACGTCGGTTACTGTCACGGTCTGACTTTGATAGACGTGCTTTACCTCGACTTCATACTCCTTGTCTCCAGCCAGAAAATCGGCCGTGGCGGAAACAGCAGGCGTCGTGAGAATGGTGATCTTTTTGCCGGGAATATCCACCGTAGCCTGGAAATCGCCTTCGCTGGAGCGGAACAAGCACACCGCGTCGCCCGTAGGGCGGATGCGATAGCGCACCGCACGCTCTGCAAGAGCATAGAAGCGGTCGAGTTTGACAACGCCGCCCGCCTTGTTCACCAGCAGACCGTCGTCGGCATAGGTGGCCACTCCGGCGGTCTGGATTGCCTCTGGACGGTTGGATGCAGATAATTTCTCATCGTACATCACTGCCCGCGAGAACGCCCCCGGCACCGGTTCTGGCTTGGCCTCTACAGCCACGGGAATCTCCTTGCTGACTGTCTGAGAAGAAACAGTTATGAAGGCCTCTCCCGCCCCTATGGCCTCTACAAGACCGTCGGAGACGGTCGCCACCGCCGCGTCGGATGTCTTCCATGCGAGCGAGAGAGCATTAGCCACCGATGGCTTGGGATATGCCTTGACGGTGGCTTTATCCCCCACCACCATATCGAGGCGTGCGGGTGTCACAGAAATATCCTGGAGCGTATATCCGCCCTCGGGCTGCTTGCCGCACCCGCAAGAGAGCAGGAGCGGCAGCAGCGCCAGAACGGCATATAAACGAAGTGTTTTTAACATTTTATTTCCCTGAAACGGCAAAACCATTGAAAAGGAATGCACCCCATACATGAATCCAACCTTGTACGGGGTCGTTGGCTACATGTTGACCTGAGTATGTATTGCCCACATATCCAACTGTAATCGGACCCGGTTCTTCTACCTTGAACACGAGTGAGCTCACTACAGCCTCGCTATGGCCGTCAATTTCATCTACTTTGAGAGAATTTAGGGTATTATCATTGGGAACAAAATTGCCCTCAGCATTCAGAGACGGCAGATTAGCCCCATCTGCACCACCTTCGCCTTTGGCAACGAACGTGAATACATCTACATCATAGGGATCATCTGCACCAAAAATAGTTGCATCAAATGAGTAGTATCCAGGCTCAAATGTAAGTGTTTGGTAAACCTTTCCATTTGCAATGTCTGTGCAACCCCATGCAGCGGCTGCAAAGATGCACGGTTTGCCCGCACCTTCATCGGCAGCGGTATCACATGTAATACCCCACGTGGACTGGGTATGATTCCACCCAATAAGAGCTTGGTGACGCATTCCAGTGGCGGAGAAGTGACCAACACCATCTGTTTCGAAAGGCGACTGAGCGTTTTGAAGCACCGGCACCTCTGCCATTGCTACTTCTGCGCCTGTACGATCACCCTGCAGGCCGAGATCCACTTCGGGAAGCTTCACGGGAAGCTCTGCCTCGAAACACTCGGGGAAGGTGATTCTGATTTTCTGAGCGTTGCGCACTTTGCCAAGGTCCTTTGTCTGGCTTCCGGGACGGCCTATCAGCGGCTGATTTGCCACTACTTCGCTCCAGTTCTCACCATCCAGGCTTGCCTCAAGAGTGAATTTGGACGGAATCGTAGACCCTTTAAGTTCGCCCGATTGAGCAAAGATTATAGCATCAAAAGAACTCTCACCACCAAGGTCGATGGTAATGGCATTGTCGGAAGCTGTACTATTCCATTTGCTCTTGTCAGGAGCAATGATCTGTGCCTCTTGATAGCTTACTCTGAGGACTACCACGCTGCTCTTGCCTGCACCATTTTCAGCAACCACCCAGATCTGGGCGTCTCCCGGCTCTTCTGGAGCGGTAATGATGATTTTGCCATCTGCAACCTTTGCCGTGTAGCCTTCTGTAGCCATTACTGACACCACCGTCTGATCGTCACCGCCCTTGAGCGTGTAGGGAACGTTCAAAGTCTGGCCACCAGTAGAAACAGTAGGCTGGCGGTTCTCGATAATCAAACCGAAATCGGCAGCAGCCCCCGCTCTGGGGATAGTAAAGGTGGTATGATTAGCGTCGTCAAGTTTGAATGTCACGGTATCATCGGATACGGTGACATCCGCGAACCACTGGTCGCCATCTTCACCGTCTTCGCCGGGTGCGCCGGGGTCGCCGGGATCTCCGGGAGCGCCATCCTTACCGTTGCGGACGGTAACAGTGCCGTGCTCATTGAATGTAACCTGATAGCCGGCAATCTTGCCGTTCTCGGTGAACGGTTGGATATCTGTGACATAATCGCCGGTAAGGCTGATTTCCTGGAGGCTATGAACGATAGATTCGAGATCGCTCACCCTCTTCTCCAGGGGAGAAAGGTCCACTGTCTGGCAGCCTACCAGAGTCAGGGCAGCCAAAGCAATTGCAATAGAAACGATTCTTTTCATGGTTGTTTGTTTTATGGTTTGTATTTTATCTCTGTAACAGATGATTTAAGACCGTCGCGGTTTGTGACCTCCACACCTATTCGGATGCTCTTTGAAGGCTTTTCTATCAGACGGAATTTCATTGACGGAGCCGGCACTGGATATGTGTTGTCTCCGTTGAAGTCGTAACTCTGATATTCGCCGGCTTCGGGGACTCTGCCCACCGGAACGCCATCTTTGTAGATATTGAAACAGCCTATGCCAGACTCTATGTCGGCATTTGCCTTCCAGGTTATCTCCAGAACTTCGCCGTACTGCTTGACGACAACATCATATGGTGCCGGAGGCGGCGTTTTGTCGGTGACCACATTGGTGGTGGCGAACTCTTTCCAGGCCTTGGCGCTCTCTTCGTCGGGAAGGCGTGCCATACGGCTCTTGTCGCCAGAGAAACCGGCTTCCTTGAATATCTCAAAGGTAGTAGTGTCGCCCAGCCAGGTCTTTGATCTGTCCAACGGCTTGACTCCACTGGGGGCCAGCCGCTGCTTCAATGCGGCCTCCCAGAAAGGAATGGCCATGGTGCGAAGGAAACACAGGTTGTGGTTCTGACCCTTGTTGAACACTATGGACACCGGAGCGTCCATTGCCCTGAGTTTGGCAAATGTGTGGTAGGCTGTTGCCGCGCAACTTGGACAGTCGTCAACGCCGGAGTGGCGCAACAGCAGGGGAACCTCGGCCGCAGTTTCGGTATAGGCATAGTCAGGATCCCAGGCTGCACTGTAGCAGACAGCTGCCAGAATCCGATCGGGGTAGTCCCGGAGCATTCCCAAAGTCCAGAAGCCTCCTGCAGAATGGCCCCACAACAGCCAGGGCACAACAGTGATCTCATAGTGCCCTGTCTTGACGGCAATCTTGGCCAGCACCTTCTCCAGACCGGCGGCACTGCCCTTCTCGGGATAACCCCAGAGACCGCAAGTGCCGTGGATGGCCGTCTCTATCACAGCCAAATCCCACTTGCGGGCAAAGGCCTGATATTGAAGATCATAGTGACGGGTAAGGCCAAACTGCTCCATCCCGCAGCCGTGCTGCAGTATAAGGATGGCCTTGATTCGCTGCTTACCGGTAGGGACATACACGCCGTATTCGGCCCAATCGGCAAAGTTACAGTCTTCGTCCTTTAGTGTAATCTGGAAGAGGGAATCCACCGGGGTGGTTATCTCCTGCGGTTCGGGGTCTTTGATGTCCGGCTTCTCGTCAGGGTTTTCATAGCGCGGTTGTGCGCACTGACAGCAAATTACCATCAGTGCAACAACCACACATATTCTTTTCGATAATCTGATCATTATCTCGTATTAAGTTCAATACTGTTGATATACAAGTCACTCCAGGGGGTTGAACCGGTAATTACATACAAGTCGTAGGTTGTGAAAACCCATCCAACAGTGATGGTCGTCGGCTCCCTAAGATCGAACTCCATGCTGTATGTAGAATACCTGTAGTTATTCATATAAAAGTTGTCGATCACAGAGGCATCGCTTGTGACGGCATCAATGTCAGGCAACGCACTACCCTTGGTCACAACGCCATAGGCATCCAAACCGCGGTTATCAGTTATGGAACCAAGTGCCCAATCTATGCTATAGTAGCCGGGCATAAGGTCTAACGTCTGCCAAACCTTGCCGTTAACCACGTCGGGAATGCCCCAGGCATTTGCACTGAAGATGCACAGACCGCCCACCGCTGTGTCGGTGGTGATGATGGTATTGTCACTGGTATTCCAGCCCACCGCTCTCTGCATACGGCCTCCGCCAATTGCCGTGGCCAAGTCACTGCTTCCATCGCCTTCTATGGGAACCACCGAGTTGACCAATTTGGGCATAGTACGCAATTCGTCGGTCAAGGTATTGAACAGATCGTTATAGAGATCTATCTCTCCCAGTTGTATAGGTCTGCCATCCATCGGATTGCTGAGGGTGATGCGCAGATATTGCGCTTTGAGGGGACTTGCAAAAGGATATTCCTGCGCAAAGCAGTTGTGCATAAACTTCTTGTCGACAACGTTATTCCACTGTTTGCCGTCGTCACTGACATCCACAGTCACGTGGCCCGCCATAGTGCCGGCGTCAAAATCCCACCCTTGGGAAAGAATCACACCGGAGAAGAGTTTAGTGCCCTGCATATCGATGGTGATGGTCTGGTCCCCCTCTCCTGCTGCAATCCAGGAAGTCTTGGCGCTGCCGTCCGCCACTTTTTCTAGCGGTGCGCCCTCCGAGGCACTGGACGCTTCCATCAGCCAGATAGATTTATCCAACTGCTTAAGGGCTGCATCCAGCACATTGACAGAGATGGATGCATATTCATCCACAAAATCTGGAGTGGGCTTGTATACTGTGTAGTAATTCACCGGAAAGCCCAGGTCGGCACCTTCTATCTTGATGACGGTCTGGTCGGGAGTCAGTGTCTTTTTCTGAATCTGGCCGGCAAAATCACTATATTCGACTACCACATAAGCTTCGTCGCCTTTGCCTTTATCAAAGGTAATCTCCACAGAGTCATCTGAGAGTTGACTCATCTTGATGAACCTACGGTTTTGCAAGGTTCCGGGATAGAAAGAATCGCTGTAGACATTAACCACTACGCCCTTGGGAAGCGATTCGCAGCCGGAGATGTCCTGA
>JAFRRR010000012.1 GCA_017428035.1 Bacteroidales bacterium
AGCGGAGCGGTCTGCGGAGTGGCTATATAGCCGGGACCCAGGCCGTTGCACTGGATGTTATATTCACCATACTCAGAGCAAATGTTGCGGGTCAGCATCTTCAGTCCGCCCTTGGCGGCGGCATAGGCGCTCACAGTCTCGCGGCCCAGCTCGCTCATCATAGAGCAGATATTAATGATCTTGCCCTCGCGGCGCTCCATCATCTCCGGCACCACGGCCGCAGAGCAGATGTAAGGGCCCACCAGGTCCACGTCAATCACCCTCTGGAACTCCTCACGCTTCATCTCGTGCATAGGAATGCGCTTGATGATGCCGGCGTTGTTTACCAGGATGTGGATGGGGCCGACCTCGGCGTGGATCTTCTCTACCAAAGCCTTGACGGCCGTCTCGTCGGTGACGTCGCACACATAGCCGTGCACATTCTTTATGCCCGCCTCGCGGTAGGCCTCGAGACCCTTCTGCATAGAGGCCTCGTTGCTGGTGTTGAAAATGATATTGTCGATACCGGCCTCAACAAAAGCCTTTGCTATGGCGAAGCCGATGCCATAGGCGGCGCCGGTGACCCAGGCATTGCGCCCTTTGAGAGAAAACATCCCGTTCATATTACTGCTCGTCTACAATTTTAAACCAGTCGCTCGCGCGCTTTACATCTCCTTTTGACCAGCAGGAACCCACTTTGTAGCGCACTGGCTCGCCGCTGCCGGCGGCCTTGAGCAGCAGGGAATGGCTGCGGTCTGTAGGGAAGATGCGCATCTGCGCATCTGGCATCACCACGGCTACTCCCAGCTTGCCGTCCTCTTTCTCTACGCCTTGGTCAGAAGCTGCCTCCCAGATGGCCAGGCGGTCGGTCATATTATGCTCAACCTCTATGGTTCCAAGATTCTGGTGGCGGGTATAACCGGCCGCGATAATCAGCGCCGGAACACCGGAGAAGGTATATACATCCTCCACATCAATGAAATAAGAATCGGCCGCTACAGTAACCTTCTTTTCCAGGGATACCAGAATTGCAGAATCGGCCTCCCACTGGGGATACGACAGGGTGAAGACCACCGTGTCGGGGCCGTGATATTCCACGCTGCTGGCGCGGTAGTTGGTAGAGGGATAGCACAGCCGCCCGTTGATAAACGGAGCCGAAGCGCCGCCGCCCAGCGAAACCGCCACCTTGTAGCAGTCTTTGCCGCCGTGGTTGTGATGATAATACTCGGGGTCTTTCTGCGCCCCTTTGTACCACTTGTCGGCCACCAGCTTGCCGGGCATCTTGACCCAGATGTCCAGGCCGGGCGAAGTGGGATTGCCCTCCAGCGCCTCGCCGTAGAAACGGCCTGCTATCAGGTTGTTTTCAAACACAAAATCGTCGGCACGCTCGGGCACGGCACGGGCCATAACCCTGGCTTCAGGCTTGCAGCCGGTCGCCATCAGTGCGGCAAACGCAAAAAAGAGGAAGAAGCGTTTCATTTATTTCAAAACTATCGGTTTATACTTGGGAACCAGCGACTTCATAAGGATCCAGGCCAGAAGGTAGGCGATGCCGCAGAAGCAGAACATAACAAAGTAGCCGGCCGGCTTGCCGCTGAAGCCCAGGAACTGGAACGCTTCGCCGGCATTTTCGGCATAGGTAAACAGGTTACCGGCCACTTTCTGGATAATCATAGAGCCTACGCCGCCCGCCATTGCACCGATGCCGGTGATGGTGGCGATGGTGCTCTTGGGGAACATATCGCCCACGGTAGAGAAAAGGTTGGCGCTCCAGGCCTGATGGCCCGCAGCTGCCAGACCTATCAGGATGGCCGGCCACCAGGGGGAATTGAAATGCACGCCCAGAGGCTGTGCAAACAGCGCTGCCAGCGGGAAGAAAGCGAAGATGAGCATCGCCAGCATACGGCCGGCATAGGGGTTCATCCCCTTCTTGTCCACAAAAATCTTGGGCAGATAACCGCCGCCGATGGACACCACGGTCACTATCAGATAAAGGGTGAAAATCAGCGCCTGGCCCAGGCCGCTGGTGGCGGGAGCATGGAACTGGTTGCTGAAGTAGCTCGGAGCCCAGAACAGGAAGAACCACCAGACGCCGTCGGTGAAAAACTTGCCCACAATGAAGCTCCAGGTCTGACGGTATTTGAAGCACTGCAAGAAGGGTATTGCCTTCTCTTTTGCGGCAGCTTCGGCCGCAGCCGCCTTCTCGGCAGCCTCTTCGGCATCGTCCTGATGGATATATTCCAGCTCGGCGGCATTCACCTTCTTGCTGTTCTCGGGCTTGTCGTACATAAAGGCCCAGAAGAACATCCAGATGAAACCCAGACCGCCGATGATGATGAAGGCCATCTCCCAGCCGAGCTTCACGGCCAGCGGCGGAATTACCAGCGGCGCTGCCAGAGCACCTACGGATGCGCCTGCATTGAAAATGGAAGTGGCGAAGGCGCGGTCTTTCTTGGGGAAATATTCAGCCGTGACCTTGATTGCGGCGGGGAAGTTGCCCGCCTCGCCCAGCGCCAATATGCCGCGGCACAGCAGGAACAGATATACCGACGTAGTGGAGACAGCCAGGGCAATCTTGCTGCCCGCCTCAACGGCACGCATAGCCGCTACGCTGTCCAGACCCACGATACCGGCGGTTGCCCAGCCGCACAGAGCGTGCAGGCAGGCGCCTGCGCTCCACACGCCAATCGCAATCAGATATCCCTTCTTGGTCCCCATCCAGTCCACAAACTTGCCCGCAAACAGGCAGCAGATGGCATAGAAGATAGAGAAGAAGCTGGTGATGGTGCCGTAGTTGGCGTCGGTCCAGTGGAATTCGGGCTTGATGAACTCCTCGTAGGTGAGCGAAAGCACCTGACGGTCCAGATAGTTCACCGTGGTGGCCACAAACAGCAGGCTGCAGATCCACCAGCGCCAGTTGGTCATAAGTTTCTTTTGAGTGTCCATATCTTGCTTTTTACATTATACTTTTCACGGCTGCGCGCATACCCTCTTTCTGGATAAGCGCGAGATCGGCAGTGAGCGCTTCGGTAAGGCCGGGGATGGCGTTGAGGTCCTCTCCCCAGATGAAGTCGTCTGCCAGAACGCCGCGCGCCACCTTTGCAACATCGCCGGTAGCCCAGAGTTCCTGTAACAAAGATACAATTTTAGGGTCATCGTTGGGCACAATTTCGTCTTCGCCGCGTTTGCCGCCCTTGTAGTAGGTGCAGATGGCAGCCAGGCCCAGCACAATACCCTTGGGCAGAGTGCCCTTGCGCTCCAGATAGGTCTTGAGGCCGGGCAGGTCGCGGGTCTTGAACTTGGGGAAGGAGTTGAGCATAATGCTGGTTACAAAGTGCTTCACAAACGGGTTGCGGAAGCGCTCCATAACGTCGTCGGCAAACTTCTCAAGCTCTTCGCTGGGCAGGTTCAGGGTGGGCAGCAGCTCCTCGTGCATAACCTTGTGCACAAACGGCCCTATCTCGGGATCCTCGCAGCACTCCTTCACGGTGTTCAGGCCGCTCAGGTAGCCCACGGGGCTGAGCACGGTGTGGGGACCGTTCAGCAGGGTCACCTTGCGCTCGTGGTAAGGCGCCTCGCTGGGGACGAACAGCACGTGCAGGCCCGCCTTGTCTGCGGGGAATTCCTTTGCAATTTCTGCCGGAGCCTCAATCACCCACAGGTGGAAAATCTCAGCCTTGTCCAGCAGGTTGTCTTTGTAGCCGACCCTTTCGCAAAGCTGCTCGGCGGTGTCGCGGGGATAACCCGGCACGATGCGGTCCACCAGAGTGGAATAGACTCCGCAGGCCGTCTCAAACCAGTCACGGAAGCCTTCGCCCAGGTTCCAGAGGTCGATATACTGGCGGATGCACTCTTTGAGGTGCTTGCCGTTTTCGAAAATCAGCTCGCAAGGGAATATGATGAAACCTTTGCTTTTGTCGCCCTTGAAGAATTCGTAGCGGTGATAGAGCAGCTGGGTCAGCTTGCCGGGATAGGAACTTGCCGGAGCGTCTGTGAACTTGCAGGCAGGGTCAAAGGCGATGCCCGCCTCTGTGGTGTTGGAAATCACAAAGCGCATCAAGGGCTGCTCTGCCAGCTTCATATAGGCTTCAAAATCGGTGTATGGGTTCAGGCCGCGGCTCACCACGTCTATAAGGTCCACGCTGTCCACCGGTTTGCCCTCCTGAAGGCCTTGCAGATTCAGGTGGTAGAGGCCGTCCTGGTCGTTGAGCCAATCCACCATACCCTTCTCTATCGGCTGCACGATTACCACCGAACCGTCAAAGTCGGTCTTCTTGTTGGTCTTCCATATGATCCATTCTATAAAGGCTCTCAAGAAGTTGCCCTCGCCAAACTGGATTATCTTTTCTGTGTATTTCTTGGCCTGGGGGGCCGTAGTGCGGTTAAGCTTTTCCATTTTTATATTTTTCTATAAAGTTACTCCTTGTTTAAAGATGGCTATCTCGTGGTAGCCGTTTTTCTCGTTGTTCACCTTCTGCCCGCCTGCAACGGCCAGCACATAGTCGGTGAAACGTCCGGCAACAGCCTCCATAGGCTCGTCCTGGGCCAAGGCGCCGGCGTTGAAATCTATCCAGCGCGGCTTGCCCTGTGCCAGAGGGGTGTTGGTGGCAATTTTCATAGTGGGGACAAAACTGCCAAACGGAGTGCCGCGGCCGGTGGTGAAAAGCACTATCTGGCAGCCGCTCGCCGCCAGTGCGGTGGATGCCACCAGGTCGTTGCCGGGGGCGCTGAGCAGATTCAGCCCTTTCACCGAGAGCCTTTCGCCATAGCGAAGCACGCCGCGGACAATGCTCTTGCCGCACTTCTGGGTGCAGCCCAGCGACTTCTCTTCAAGGGTCGATATGCCGCCCGCTTTGTTGCCCGGCGAGGGATTTTCGTATACCGGCATCCCCTGCTTTATGAAATACTCCTTGAAATCGTTTATCAGGGAGACTGTTTTTTCAAAGGTTGCCGCGTCCTGGCAGCGGTTCATCAAAATGGTTTCGGCGCCGAACATCTCCGGCACCTCGGTCAGGACGGTAGTGCCGCCCTGGGCCACAATCCAGTCGGAAAAGACGCCCAGCAGAGGATTTGCGGTGATGCCGCTCAGGCCGTCGCTGCCACCGCACTTGAGACCCACGCGCAGCTCGCTCACCGGAACATCTTCGCGGCGGTCGTTGCTGCACACTGCATAAATCTCGCGCAGGCACTTAAGGCCGTACTCTATCTCGTCCCCGACCTTCTGGGTCACGAACATCTTTACGCGGCTTTCGTCCACGGGGCCCACCAGAGAGCGGAAAGCCTCCAGCTGGTTGTTTTCGCAGCCGAGACTCACCACCAGCACACCGCCCGCATTGGGATGGTGCACCATATCGGCCAGGATGGTCCTGGTATTCTCGTGGTCGGCGCCCAGCTGGCTGCAACCGTAGTTGTGCGGGAAGGCTATGATATCTACCGGCTCTGTTGACCCTACGTTCTTATCGACGCAGAGCAAAGCTTGTCCGGAGTCAGAGCCGGCAATTTCTGCCCTGAAACGCTCTACCAGTTCCTGGCAGATGCCGTTCACGCAGCCCACCGTGGGGATGACCCATATCTGGTTGCGGATGCCCACCTGCCCGTCGGCGCGGCGATACCCCTTGAAGGTGCGCCTTTGCCCGGCGGCGGGA
>JAFRRR010000013.1 GCA_017428035.1 Bacteroidales bacterium
ATGATTTCGTTGAAGGCGCTCTTGGCCTTGGCGGTCTTGCCCTGGTTCACATAAGAACGGCCCAGCTCATAAAGGGATGCCATATACAGCGGGGACTGCTTGTTCTGCTGCACGGTGGATTCCAGTACCGCCTGCTTCTTGGATTCATTTCCGGCGAGGCCGTAGGCCAGGGATGCCTGATACCAGGGATAAAGGTCGCCGTCTGTATATTTCTTGGCCACACGCTCGTATTCTACAGCCGCAGAGGAATACTTGCTCTGCATAAAGTACGAGTCGCCCAGACGGACGCCGGCATCCTTGTCATAGACGCCTTTTCCGCCGGCGGACTGGGAGAGATACTCGTCAAAATAATTTGCCGCAGAACTGTAGTCGCCCAGCTTGAAGTGGGTGTAGGCCACATTGTAGTACAGCTGATGCCCTAAGTCGGTGTTCATAAACGCCGGAGTCATAAGCAACTGGTTCTGCTGCGCGAGGGCGGCTTTGTAGTTACCCATATTGTACTGGCAATCGGCCAGATAATAACGGGCGACATTGCTTGTCATATCGTGATTGTCCATCTCGGCAGCCTCTTCCAGCAGCGGGGAGGCGGTGCGGTAACCGCCGCTGTTTATCAGATCCACCGAGCGGAGCAGCAGCGCCTTCTGAAGGTTGGCCCTGTCGCCGGCGGTGGGCTTTTCAATGCTGCGAAGGGCTTCGATGGCACTCACGTAATCCTTATCCTCCAGAGAAGATGCGGCAACATAAGACTTGATAATATCCTCTTTTCCGCTGTTGGGATACAGCCCCACGAATTATGGAAGACGCTGATGTCAGAATTGACATCGTAGCTCAGCTTGGCAAAATTGAACAGGGCGTCTTCGCTCACCAGCGGGTCGAAAGAGAGGTCTGATGCCGCCTTGAAGGCCTCCAGGGCAGCCATTTTGTTGCGCTTCTGCAGATAACAGTTGCCCAGATAGTAGTATGCGCTCTGCCCTATCGCATCCTCTGTGCCGGCAACCCTTTTCAGAGCCTCCTCCGCTTTGTTCACGTCGCCCAGCGAATATGCCAGCACGCCGTAGAGATAGCGGTCTTTGCGGGTGACCTTGACGCCGGAAGAGATATATTTCTTGAGGTGGCGCATAGCTTCCTCGTTGTCTCCCTTGCCGAAATAAGACTCGGCCACCATCCTGCTCAGGTCGGCCTTCTGCTGATTGTTCACGCGGGAATAGAGCTTGGGGCCGTTCTCTATGGTGTAGTCATAGTCCTTCATCATAAACTTGCACTCCACCATATAGTATTCGGCCAGCAGAGCAAAGCGGGAGTCGTCGCGGGCCTGCTCAAAGAACGAATATGCCTCGTCAAACTTCTTCTGCAGATACTTCACATAGCCCGAATAATAGATGGCCGGGAATGTATACTGCGACCGTTTTGCGGCGATGACCTTCTGGAAACCTTCCAGAGCCTCGTCGTACTTGCCGGCGTATATGCTGCAGTAAGACCTCTTGAAATAGAACGGAATGTGCGCGCTGCGATACAGGTTGCGGGGCTGGATGCCCTCGTACATCTTCAGGGCGTCGGTATATTCCTGGCTGTCAAACTTGGCATCGGCCAGATTCAGCTTGAGCACGGCCAGCTGCGGGTCGTTGGGGAAATCCACCTCCAGGTTCTTTACCAGGCCGTCCACATCTTCGCGGCCAAGGGCAATGGCGCACATAATCTTGTTTGCCATCACCTCGGAATAAAGCAGCGAATGTTTGTCGGGTAGATCCTTTGCCAGGGCGTCCAGAGCCTTCTCTGCAGAGACATACATCCCGCTGTTGTACAATTCTTTGGCCTGTTCCAGCCGCACCGAATAAGAATCGCTTCCCAGCACCTGGGCCGGTGCGGGGACGGCGGCCAGCAAAAGGGCCGCTGCAGCCGCCATACAGAGTATTTTATTGCGCATTATATTCAACTCTATTATTGGGTCAAATTTAAGCTTTTTTTCTAAATTTGGGGTATGGATACTAGCACCCCACTGATTGAATTTTCCCGCGTCGATATCAATAACGGCGACAGTCTGGTCATCGCGGACCTGGACTTTACCCTTAACAAGGGCGATTTTGTGTATCTCACCGGCAAGGTTGGCAGCGGCAAGACCTCTATTTTGAGATCCTTTACCGCAGAGAATCCAGTGCGAAACGGCAAGGCCCGGGTGGGAGATTTCAATCTCATAGGCATTAAACGCAAGCAAATTCCATACCTAAGGCGCTCCCTGGGGGTGGTGTTCCAGGACTTCCAGCTGCTTATGGACCGCAGCGTGCACGACAATCTGGAATTTGTGCTCCGCAGCACCGACTGGAAAGAAAAGCGCGCCATTGAAGAGCGCATCAGCGAGGTTCTGGAGCAGGTAGGGCTCACCAGCAAGGCCCACAAGATGCCCCACCAGCTCTCCGGCGGAGAGCAGCAGCGTGTGGCGATTGCCCGTGCCCTGCTGAATAAACCCGCGGTGATTCTGGCCGACGAGCCCACCGGCAACCTGGACGGCGAAACCACCGCCGGCATTATGGAGCTGCTGACCCGCATCAACCGCGAGACCGGCACCGCAATAGTTATGGTGACCCACAACACCGCCCTGCTGAGCAAATATCCCGGCCGCGTTTTCGTGTGCAAGGACTGCAGCTGCCACGAGATCATCAGCGAGCAGGAAATCATAGATCTGGACTTCTAATGAAAAAGCGCTATGCCGATATTGTGGGCTGGTTCGAAGAGAATATGCCCCTGCCCAAGCCGGAACTGCACTTTGACAATGCCTGGCAGCTGCTGGTGGCGGTGATGCTCTCGGCCCAGTGCACCGACAAGCGGGTGAATATGGTGACCCCAGCCCTGTTTGAGGCCTACCCCACACCGGAGGCTATGGCTTCGGCCGGCTTTGAAGAGGTGCTGCAATACACCAAATCGGTATCCTATCCCAACAGCAAGACTCAGCATCTGATAGATGCTGCCAAAATGATAATGAGCGACTTTGGCGGCGAAGTGCCCAGCGACGGCGAGCAGTTGCAAAAACTTCCCGGCGTGGGCCGCAAAACCGCCAATGTGGTCACCAGTGTGCTGTGGGACAACCCCGTGATTGCGGTGGACACCCACGTTTTCCGCGTGGCGCGGCGGCTTGGCCTCAGCAAGGGGACCACGCCCCTGGCCGTAGAGAAAGACCTCACCGCCAACATCCCGGCAGAGAAACGCCCCACCGCCCACCACTGGCTCATACTCCACGGCCGCTACGTGTGCAAGGCGCTCAAGCCGCAGTGCGAAAAGTGCGGCCTGGCCCCTTTCTGTGCCGAATACAAGAAAACCAATGGCGCAAGATAACTTCACCGATATCCTTGCCGACTACCGCTCGTGGCTTCGCTTCGAGCGGAGTATGTCCCCGAATACCATAGAGGGCTATTCCCGGGATGTGTCGGCGCTATTCGAGTGGCTGCGGGAGGCGGGCGTCGCCAAGCCAGAAGACGCCACCGGCGACGACCTGTGCCGCTACATCGGCGCTATGGCAGAGCAGGACATCTCCAAGCGGAGCCAGGCGCGCGCCATAAGTTCAATCAAATCTTTGTACGATTTCCTGGATCGCGAAGGACGCATCTCAAAGTCGCCTTGCGACGCCCTGGACTCGCCCAAGATGCAACGCTACCTGCCAGTGGTGCTCAGCGTGGACGAAGTCAGTGCCATAATCAACTCCGTGGACCTTTCCAAGCAAGAAGGCCACCGCAACAAGGCGATGCTGGAGATGCTCTACAGTTGCGGGTTGCGCGTCAGCGAGCTCATCACACTGAAAATTTCCGACCTGTTCTTTGACGAAGGCTTTATCCGGGTCAAGGGCAAAGGGAGCAAGCAACGGCTCATTCCCGTGGGGGAATATGCCGTGAGCGCCGTAAAACTATACCTGGACCAGCGCCGCACCCTGCCGGTTGCCAAAGGCTGCGAAGATTTCCTGTTTTTGAACCGCCGCGGCCGGCCGCTGACCCGCCAGATGGTCTTCACACTGGTTAATGAACAGGCAGCGGCAGCCGGCATCGGCAAAAAAATCTCACCCCACACCTTCCGCCACTCCTTTGCCACCCATCTGGTAGAAAACGGCGCCGACCTGCGCGTGGTCCAGCAGATGCTAGGCCACGAATCCATCCTCACCACAGAAATCTACACCCACATCGACACCGCCAAGTGGCAGGAATCCATCCTCAAATACCACCCGGAGCGGTAGACGATCCATAACGCAGCGTGCCGCGCCGGGGAGGATTCCACAGGCGCGGCACAGCAGTCATACAGCGTCCGAAAGAATTAGATCATCAGGGCTGCTACAAGTGCGAGGATGGCGTAGAACTCAGGGAGAGCGGCGTAGATGAGGGTGTTGGTCATTACGTTGTGGCCCTGGCTGACGCCGATGATACCGTTGGCGCAAACCTGGCCCTGACGGATGGCGGAAAGCAGGCAAACTGCACCCACTGCGAGGCCGACGCCAAAGAGCATCGGACCCTGGGCTGCGAAGTCCTTGCCCATCCACATCAGGAAACCTACGAAACCGTAGATACCCTGGGTTGCGGGAAGCGCGGAGAGAATCATATAGGTTGATGATTTTTCAGGAGCTTTTTTGAGCGCTCCCTCTGCTGCATTGCCCGCGATGGTGGTGCCTATGGCACTTCCGATACCGGCCAGACCCAACATCAGACCGAATCCGAGATAACCGAGAATTAAATTGATCATAATTGTTATTTATTTTATTAGTTATTATTTTTCAATGGGTTGTATTTGGCGCCCATACCTTCGTAGCCGCTGTTCTTGAAATACTCCAGGAAGTTGAGTCGCAGAGGGTGTACAAACGCACCCAGGCAGCACATCAGCAGATTCAGGGTATGACCTATCAGTAATATCAAAACGAATGCTATCCAGCGCCCAACGCCGCCGTCGCCCAGCACCATAGTGCCAAGGGTATTGAAGGCGCCGCCCAGCATACCGCCGGCGAGGCCCAGGGCGTAGAGACGGATGTAACTGAGCACGTCGCCCAGCAGGCCGGTTGCGGTCTGGTAAGTGTCCCAGAGACCGGCGCCGATATTGATCAGCGGGTTGCGGCCCGGCTTGTTGAACAGGAATATTCCAAGGAACGACAGCGCCCCCACTATAATGATGGCCCAGCGGGTCACATTGGGCGAGAATATACCGCCCAGCGTGAGCAGGGCAATGGCTATGCCGCCCACAATCAGTATCAGCCAGCCCCAGGCGCTCACAGCTTCCTTGAAGCCGAAGCGCTTGGTGAAAATCACCGCCTTGACCGTCATTGCCAAAACGAGATGGAAAATACCGATGATGATGGAGAGCACCATACCGTAGTCGTAGGTGGTGCCGGGGAACTTGGCCGGCAGCATAATCTTGTGCAGCCAGTCGGGAACCCAGGCGGCGGTGCGCAGGTCAATACCAAACGCTGTGCCCAGCACCAGGCCCACTATTGTGGTGGCCACGCCAAGAATGGTGATGAGCGTGCCCATTCCCTTGAACATCTCTATCTTGAGCCAGTTCTTGCCTATGGCTATGCCTGCCAGTATCAGCACCAGGCCGTAGCCGGCATCGCCCATACACATTGCAAAGAACAGCAGGAAGAATATGGATATCATAGGGGTCGGGTCGGCCTCGTCGTATACCGGCAGGCCGTACATCCCGGTGATGCGCTCGAATTCACGGGCGAACTTGGTATTTTTCAGCTTGATGGGAGGGTTGTCCTCCGGACGGGTCTTCTCTTTGATGCAGAAGGCGTCCAGACGGGCCATCTCCTTTTCCAGACGTTCGTCTTCTGTGCTGGGGGCAAAGCCCACGAACACAGAGAGGGTGTCCTCTGCGGCATTGTCTGCCGCAACGCCTGCCAGATAGTGGTCCAGACGGCCCATAATCTTGTCGTACTCCTTCTCCAGAAGCGGCATATCGCGGTCCTTGGCAGCCCTGATTTCTTCCAGGCACTTGGCCTCTTCCTGCTCGAGCTCCTTAACGCGAAGCTGAATCTGCGATGCGGAGGCCTTGGGCGCGGCAATTTCGCTGCCTGCCAGGAATGCGGGCATTTTTTCCGACTCGGGGAGTACGGTGGTGAAGTATTTGGTGCCCTTGTGCTCTGAAATCACCTGCAGCGGCACCTCGTTTTCCCATTCGGGATCAAATCTCTTGGCAGCAATCTGATGGAAATGAATCTCCATACCGCGGCTGCGCAGAGCCTCTATGGCTTCGGCAGAAAACTCGCCCCAGGGCAGGGCTGCATCATATTTCTTTTTCTCTGCCTGAAGTTCCTCGCGGATTTTTACCAGTTCGTCGCTGGTCTCCGCCTCCAGATTTGCCATCTGCTGCTTGATGCCGGCCGCCTGGGCCAGTATCGCAGCCGACTCGCCGTCCACCGGCTTGGTAGAGCGGGTGATATCCACCACGCCCATCTCGGCCAGGTCGGAGAGGAATTTCTCCTTGTCTGCACTGAGCAGGATAAAGGAATATTTGGTCATTCTCTCTATCATAGCTGCTCCTGTTCTTCTTCCGCCGCGTGGCGGGTCTTTACTATTTTCTGGGAGGCCTTGGAGATATTCTCTTCATCCTCCATAAATCTCTTGATCTTGCGCATAGCCTCCTGATAGCCGGGAATCTGCACTTTTTCGTACAGATTCACCTTCTGGGTGGTCTTCTTGCGCTGGTAGTCCAGGATACGGGCCTTTTCCAGCAGGATCTGGCTTTCGATGCCTATCTGGGCCAGGTTCTTGAGGATTTCCACGCCGTCGGTATACCACATCGGCTTGGCAAAGGCGTCGAAAGGCTTCACGGAATAGTTTATGGACTTAAGGTGCGGAGTCTTGACTCCCGCCACCTTGACCACGTCCAGCTCCACGCCGTCTATGGTTATCAGGCCCGGCTCAAACTCGTTCCAGAGAGAGGCCATATAGTCGTAACTCTCCAGGGCTTTCTGGTATTCTCCAGAAAGCTCCTCGGCCCTCTCCTTGGCGTGCTTCACCTCCGCCCGCAGCGCACTCTCTTTATTTTTGAGGGTGGGCAGCGCGCGGGTGCGGATCTTCAGCTGGCGGCCGAGCTCCGTGAGCGACGTCTTGTTATATTGATATTTAATGGCC
>JAFRRR010000063.1 GCA_017428035.1 Bacteroidales bacterium
AGAATCTGCTTGAAGATGACCTCGCGGCTGCTCTTGGGCAGATAGGTGGTCTCGGAGGTGACGGGCTCGAAGCGGGCCGGAACGTCGCCCCAGGCCTTGCAGAGGTCGTAGTAGACCATAGCGCGCAGGGTCAGGGCCTCGCCCAGCAGGTAAGCCATATTGGCATCCTGATCTACATTGCCGTGTTTGCGCAAACCGTCAATTGCAAGGTTGGCACGCTCTATGGCGGTGTACATAAGGGTATAGCAGCCTTCGGCCTCGTTCAGCTGGCCGTTGGAAGGGAGGCAGTTATAAATGCCGATGTCGCTCTTGCCGCCGTCGCCGCCGGGGTTATAGGTGTTGTACCACTCTATATCGGTGTTGTAGCCGTACCAGGGAAGGAAACGGTTACGGTAGGATTTATCTATGCAGAAAGCCTCGGTAATACCAAAGATTGCGCCTTCTGCCAAGTTATAGTTGGCAAAAACCGTCTCGGTGTCGTAGGTAGAGGGGCTCTCCGGTTTAAGCAGATTGTCGCAGGAAGATGCCAGGGCAGAGATTACTGCGATGCTGAGTATAAATTGTATAAACTTTTTCATCTTCTTGTGCATTTAGAAAGTGAGGTTCACGCCAGCCACGAAGCCGATGCTCTTGGGATAAGCACTGTAGTCCACGCCCGGAGTCAGAGGGGTCTTGCGACGGGTGTCCACCTCGGGGTCGTAGCCGGAATATTTGGTCAGGCACCAGAGGTTGGTGCCGGTAACATATATGCGGGCCTTCTTGAGATATACCTTCTGGGATATGTTCTCCGGCAGGGTGTAACCGATGGTTGCGCTCTGCAGGCGGAGGAAAGAACCGTCCTCCACTGCCCAGTCGGTGAATACCGCCTTCTGCATAGTGGGGTTCCACATTGTCCTGCCGGCATTGAGGCTGGCCAGGGCTTCTGCGTCGTTGATAAGCTCGCCGGTCTCCCAGTTTACGTTGGTCCAGCGGCTGTCAACATTCATCATATCCAGCAGGTTGCGGTTGTAATACTTGCTGCTGCCGGTGAATTCAATCTTGTTGGCGTTGTAGATATCGTTGCCTATCACATAATTGAAGTTGGCGCTGAAATCGAAGCCTTTGAAGTAGCCGGAGAGGGAGAAACCGCCGGTGAAATCTGGCATTGCATTGCCGATAATAGTCATATCTGAAGATGTGACCTTGTTATCCTCGCTGCCGTCGGTGTTCTTGAGTTTCATTGCACCGGGACGGAGGTAATTCTTGCCTATGATCTCGCTGTCGTCGGCAACGCCTTCCTTGAGTTTCCATACGCCATCTATGAAGCCTTCGAAATCGTTGACTGTATAGAAGCCGTCGCTCTCGAAGCCGTACATATTGCCAAGAGGCTGATTTTCCTGTACCAGGTAGTCGGCAGCAATCTCGGCAGATGTCACCCAGCCGGAGGCCCAGGGGATATTCTCAAGACCTGCCAGGGAGGTAACGACATTCTTGTTGTAAGAAATGTTGGCCGAGATATTCAGGCCGAAGTCCTTGTTGGAAACTATCGGGGCGTTCAGGGTGAGCTCGGCACCGCGGTTGCGGACAGAACCCGCATTGCGGTACTGGCTGGAATAGCCTGCGCCGGATATGGGGAAGTTGATCAGCAGGTCCTTGGTGTCGTTCTGGTAAACCTCGATGCTACCGTTCAGCTTGCCCTTGAACAGGCCAAAGTCCAGACCGATGTTGTGGGTGTAGGTTGTCTCCCACTTGAGGTCGGGGTTGTTCATCACAATCTTGCCTTCAGTCTTCTTGGGAGAAACAATGTTGCCGGAAGTGCTTATGTAAGATGTTCCGGTAGAAGCGTATTCCTTGCTGAGCTGTCCCAGAGGGATATTGTTGTTACCCGCGGTACCAAAGCTGTAGCGGATCTTGAGCAGATCCAGCCATCCGCGGCTGCCGGCCATCCAATCTTCGTTGCTGATGGTCCAGGCCACGGCGGCAGAAGGGAAGAAGCCCCAGGGATTGGAGAACTTGGAAGAACCGTCGGCACGGAACGTGGCGCCAATCATATAGCGGTTCTTGTAGTCGTAATTGACACGTGTAAAGAAAGAGAGCAACACGTCGTTGGGCGCATATACGTTGCTCAGCTCTGTATTATTCGTAACCGTGCCGTCGGCAAGCGAAGTTCCGTTTGCCTGTGACATAAAATTCCACGCCTGCTGTGCAGAGAAGAATGTCGGGAAACCGTAAACCATCATATCCAGCGTGTTGGACTGGGTAACGGTGAGCTCCTGGCCCAGCATTGCGGTGAGTTTGTGGTCTTCGTTATTGAAAAGATTCTTGAAATCGTAATTCAGGGTATTAGTGTTGCGGTAGCGGGTACGGAAGATCTCTATGTGGTTGTTGGAGGTTGTGCCCGGCACCTTGCTGTCCTGTGCGCTGAGTTTGGTGGAAAGGCCGTAGAAGCGGTCGTCGCTCTGGCGCCAGTCTTCCATACCGCCCTCTATCTTGAGGCGCAGGTTATCCACTATTTCCCAGTTGAAAGCCACGTTGGCGTTGAAGCTGGTGCGAAGGCGCTTGCTGTCGTTGTCGGCAATACTCTGCAGGGGACGCACGTTGTCGCCGTAGGTGTCCGCCTCGTCATCTTCGCTGGCAATGGTGTTCACCGGAATCGGGGTGTACTGTACCGCGTGTTTCAGACGGCCGTTGCCCGACTGCGCACCCTTGTCGTTGAGGCTGTTGGCGCCGGCGCCGTTGACCTTGACGCGGGAATAGCGGATGCTGGCGTCGATGCTGGTGGTCTTGCTGGTTTTGAACTTGGTCTTGAAGTTGAGGTTGTCGCGCACATAGTCGCTGCCCACCATAATGGCCTTGTCGCCAATGTGGGCGTAACCCAGTGTCCAGTTCACATTGTCACCGCTGCCCGAAACGGAGAAGTCGGTGGCAAAAGTGCTGCCGGTGCGGCCGAAAACTGCGTCAATCCAGTCGTTGCCCACCATTCCGGCATACTGGTCAATGTCGCTGAAGCCGCCGAAATAGGGTTCATACTTGCTGGAAATGCTGTTCTGCAGCAGGGCGTTCTCGTACTGGAACTTGACAAAGTTCTCTACATTCATCGGCCGGATGGCATTCTTATTTGCCATCCACTTGAGGCCATAGTAGCTGTTCAGGGAGACGGAGACCTTGCTGCCCTTGTCGGCATCCTTGGTGGTGACGATGATAACGCCGTTGGCGCCTCGGCTACCGTAGATGGCTGTGGAGAAGGCATCCTTGAGCACGTCAATGCTCTGGATCTCAGAAGAAGGGATGTCGCTGATGGACTCCATAGGGAAACCGTCCACAATGTAGAGAGGCGTGGCCTGCTGGGTAATGGAGCCGCCGCCGCGGACGCGGATCTTGATGTCGGCGTCGGGGTCACCTTCTGTGGTGGTTACCGACACACCGGCCATCTTTCCGGAAAGGGCCTGGCTGATGTTGTTCACCGGCTGCTCGGCCAGCTTGTCGCTGCTCACGCTGGATACTGAGCCCAGCAGGTCGCGGCGCTTGACTGTGGCATAACCTACCACCACGACTTCGTCCAGATAGTTCTGGTCGGAACCCAGCACGACATCAATCTGCGTGCGGCCGTCAATGGCTACGGTCTTTGTCTCAAGCCCGATGAACGAAAATACCAGGTTTACTGCTTCGGCAGGGACCTCGAGGGTGTAGTCGCCGTCAATACCGGTCACTGTACCGGTTTGCGTGCCCTCAATCACCACACCGGCGCCGATCAGCGGCTCGCCGGCATCGTCGGTCACGATACCTTTAATGGTTGTCTGTGCAGACAGACTCCACGCAGTGCCCAAGCATAAAAGAACTAGAAACAGTTTCTTTGCTCGATTTTTCATAGGGTACTGTTTTGATTTTAATTGTTAATAATGATATAGTGTAAATACATTTCAAGATTGGTGTAGCGGCCGTACTTGTCCAGGGTCTTGGCGCTGCCGTCGGCCTTGGAGGTCTTGCTGAGGCCGGCCGCCTCTTCGAACCAGTCGGGGATGCCGTCGCCATCGCTGTCGGTGGTTTTGGCCAGATCTTCTGCGGAAGCCTTGTACTCGGGCCATCCGCCCGCCTGGTCCTGGGTGTCGATGATACCCTTGTTGCCGCAGGTGGCAGTGCCGCCGCGGACCTCATCCACAATGCGCTGGTCCACAGCATCGCGCCTGAGGCTGGCTCCGGCGGCTGAAAGGACACTCTCATAGGCCTCGGAGGCCGTCTGGCCCTTTACTTTGCTGCCGCTTGCCGATATGTCAAACGCTTCGGAGGCGTATACCGATGCCGGAGCGCTGCCGTTGGGCTGGATGCCCGCCTTGTTGTCGGCATTGACGTTGCCGCACAGGGTCTTCTCTTCTGCAGAGAGGGCTGCGCAACCGGTGTCAAACACGTTGCCGCTTGCCCAGAAGCTGCCCCAGGTGCCTTTGGCGTTGGCGTTCTTGCCGTCGTCGGCGTTGGGAGAGAAAATCCTGTTTACCAGGCTCTTCTTGGTGGCGGTGCTGGGACCGGGCTTGTAATAGTTATTGATAAAGTTGAAGGATCCGCCCTCGCCGGCATAACCGCCGTTGGTGGGACCCCAGTTGTAGAACACATTGTTTACCAGCTCCACCTTCTCGTTTTCCGGCTTGCCGGTGTAGCGGCTGCCGCACAGGCGCGGCGTACGGGAGGTGTGGTGGGCTATCAGATTGTGGGAGAAGCTTGCCCCGTGACCGCCCCAGATGCCGCCGTAGCCGTGCGCACCCTTGGGGTGGAAGGAGTTGTTCATACTCTCTGCCACAATGCAGTACTGCATAGTGAAACGGTCGTTGTCGTAGAACGATGCCGCCTCGTCTATGCACCAGCTCATAGAGCAGTGGTCCAGGATTATGTCGCTGTGGTCGCGCCCCCAGATGGCATCTTCCATAGGGATGGAGCCCAGGGCGTTCCACTGATCTTCTGTCATAGTGGCCTTGTATGCTGCAGCGCCCTCGTCGCCCAGGCGGAAGCGGACATAGCGGATTATCACATTGTCGGCGTCGACCTCAACGGAGTAGTCGGACAGACAGATACCGCCTCCGGGCGCCGTCTGGCCGGCGATGGTAAGGTCGCCGTTCTTTATCTTCAGATTGCTTTTCAGGCGGATGCGGCCAGCTACGTCAAAGACGATAGTCCTGGCGCCTTTCTGGCCCACAGCCCAGCGGAGCGAACCTTCGCCACTGTCGTTAAGATTGGTGACGTGATATACCGCGCCGCCGCGGCCGCCGGTGGTAAACATTCCGCACCCTTCGGCGCCGGGGAAGGCACGCACTGCGCCATCCTCTTCATCGGCCGGCATATTGAACTCATCATAGTTCATTGTCGGCGTCCCGGGGTCGGGGCCGGGGCCGGGAGTTTCGTCTTCTTCTGTGGCGGCCGTCACGGCCTTGGACCACTCGGAAGTCTTGTCGTCTTTCTTTGCCCTCACGGCAAATTGATACTGGGTGCCGGCAGTCAGCTCTTCTACCACCACGTTGCGCTTGGCCACTGTGCCGGTATTAATCTGCTTTGAGCCTTCGGATATTTTCCACTCATAG
>JAFRRR010000064.1 GCA_017428035.1 Bacteroidales bacterium
CGGTTGGCCTTCCAGAAAGCGTGGTACTCGTCGCTTCCCAGCACTGCGGAACCTTCTTGCCGGAACAAGTCGAAAAGATAGTGCAACTTGGTGTTGTAGACCGCAGCGTAATCTATTTCCGCGCGGTTTTCCAGAGAGGCCGCGGAGGCCTTGTAGCCCGCTTCCCTGGAAGAATTCATCAAGTGTCCCACCTGCTCCAGATTGACATATACCGGATAGATGGGAGTGCCGCAGGCGGTGCCGGCAGCTGTGTCCACTACCGACTGCAGCTCAATGCGCTTCATCCCCAGCGCCTTGGCCAGGTCTGTCAGCAGCCGTACATCGCCCAAGTCGCCGATTCCCTGGGAATGGCTGCCGCGAAGGCTTGCTGCCGAAACCGACATCCCGACAGTGCGCTGGAGGTTATCTGCCTGATACATAGCTGGATGCTGAATATCGCTACCATCAGTGAGGGGGGAGTGATTGTTTGTAGATGGCTGTGACTCAGTGGTTTTTGCTCCAGCCTCCCCGCCGCTTTCCCCGCCGCTGTGTCTTGAAACGGAATCCCCATACGCCTCCAGCCAGTTGGGGCCGTCGGCCCAGTCGTCCAGAATCAGAAGTCTGGAGCCGCCGGGGGTGGTCATATCCACAGGGCGGTGTACGTGCCCGAATATGAAATAATCTACCTGATTCTTTTTCTCGAATTCGCAGGCATATTGGAAAAGGGTGCTGTTTCTGTCAAATACATAAGGATTTGCGCTGTTGCTGCGACGGCTGCTCCGGGACCACAGGGAGGCAAAGGCATCCAGCCACCGGGCCGGCACCAACCACCGGGTCAGCGCTATCGAGAGGCGTCCTTTCAGAAACCTTTGCAGCAGCCAGCCGCCAAAGCCGATGCGTCCCAGCCCGTCGCCGTGGGCCAGGCAGAACCGCTTCCCGCCAATTTCGACTATTATGGGCTGCTTGCGCACAACCTTGAGGCCTGTGGCGCGCTCCAGGCCGCCAAACGTCCAGTAGTCGTGGTTTCCGCCCAGGAAATAGACCTCCACGCCGCGGTCCGTTACGCCGCGCAACGCCTTCAGAACCCGGTCGTGACCCATCGGGCGGCTCTTTTTCTCGAACCAGAAATCGAAGATGTCGCCCAGAAGATACAGGGCGCGGGTGCCGGCGGGAATCCCGTTAAGAAAGCCGATAAAGTCCTCTTCGCTCCCGCCTCCGGATTCAGCTCCCAGATGCACGTCGGAAGTGAAGATATACCGGCCCTCATTCATAGATTACAACACTATGCAGAGGATGCCGACAACAAGGCAATAGGCTGCAAACCAGCCCAGGGAAGCCTTCTTGACCAACTCGATCATAACTTTGCAGGCAAACAGGCCGCTTATAAACGCCGTCACAAAACCCAGCAGCAGGGGCAGCCAGCCCACGCTGGAGGCTGCGAAACCGCCGCCCACCAGGTCCAGGAATGCCTCGCCCAGGATGGGCACCAGCACCATCAGGAAAGAAAATCTGGTGACTTCTTCGCGCTTGATGCCGCAAATGAGGCCGGTGGCGATGGTGGAGCCGCTGCGGGAGAGACCCGGGATCACGGCTATTGCCTGTGCGCAACCCACAAGCAGGGCGCGCCACCAGTTGACCTTGTGCTGCTGAGGCTTGTATATCTGGCTTATGGCCAGCAAGATGGCGGTGACTATCAAGGCGCAGCCCACCACTGTGAGCCCGGTGCCGAAAAGAGCCTCCACCTGATCTTTAAAGAACATTCCGACAATGAATACCGGGATCATTGAGATGCAAATCAGGGCGATGTATTTGGTCTCGTCGTTCCATTTGAACTTGAACAGGCCCTGCAGCAGTTTTACGATATCTTTCCAGAATACCACTATCACGCTTAAAACGGTGGCGGCGTGCACTGCAATTTCAAAAGAAAGGTCGGTGGTCTCGATGCCGAAAAGGGCCTTGGCGATTGCCAGGTGGCCGCTGCTGCTCACCGGCAGAAACTCGGTGAGGCCCTGGATGAGCCCCAGGATGATGCCTTCCAGCCAGGTCATACGCTATTCCTCCTTGCTTTTGGGCCGGCGGAGAATGCCCACCATAACCACGGCGATGCCCAGCAGAATCACTATGGGAGCCACGGTGAGCCGCACGGTAGAAAACATTGCCTCGTTAAACACATTCGGGTCGCTGCTGCCGCCTCCAATCATAAGGATAAAGCCGGCAATCATCATTATCAGTCCCACCAGCATTGTCTTGACCCCGAGGGGAGAAACAGAAAATTTGCTCATTGCTTACAAGTATAAATCGTCTTTGGAGATGTCGGAGAGCTTGCCCACCATATAGGAGGCGGTGAGCACGCAAATCACGATGCCTGCCACAAACACTATTGCAAAGATAGGAATTATAACTTCTTTGTTGAACAGCCCTAGCATATCGCCGGCGTGTTTCCAGGCGTACTGGAGCACCAGCGCGAAAAACAGGTCGGCGATGAGCGCGGCAACGGCGCCCTGCCAGAAGGCCTGCCTCAAGAACGGCTTCCGGATGAAGCTGCGCTTGGCTCCCACCAGCCGCATAGTGTGGATGGTGAAGCGTTTGGAATGGATGTTGAGCCGCACAGTGTTGGCAATCAGCGCCACCGAAATCACCAGCAGCAGGATTATGACCGCCGCCACCACCAGGCCGATCTTGTCCAGATTGCTGTTCATAGCCTCTACCAGAGACTCCTGGCAGGTGACTTCACGCACCAGCGGATCCTTGGAAATCAGCTCCCGGACCATCTTTATGGAGTCTTTGGCAAAGTAATCGCTCTTTAGGTTGATGTCCAGGGAGATGGGGATGGGACTGGTGGTGAACACCTCCATAAAATCCTCTCCCAGCAGGTGTTTCATCTCTTTTTCTCCCTGTTCGCGGGAGATGTACTGGACTTTCTTTACAAACTCTTTCTCCTGCAGCTTTTTCATCAAATCCTGGGCCTGGGTTTCCGTGGCGTTGCTTTTCAGTATCACGGACACCACCGAATTCTCTTTGAAATAGTTGGAGAGAATCTTGGTGTTGGCCCACGCAAACAGCGCCATCGCCACCAGGAACAGCACCAGGGAAATGCTTATGACCGATGTAAGATAAGAGCGTATGAGTCTGCGCCCCACCATCTTACTGTTGTCATTTTTCATACTTTACGGCTTAAAAACATTCAAAGTTAAAAAAAATTATTACCTTTGTACGAATTTTGCCTTAATATGCCTTCGGTCAATTCCACAGAGTCCAGGAAAGTCCTCTTCGTAAACTCGGAGATTTATCCTTATCTGCCCGAGTCTGAGGTTGCCGTGGTGGGTCGTTACCTGCCTCAGGGCATTCAGGAGCGTGGATATGAGATCCGTTCGTTTATGCCCCGCTACGGCTGCGTGAACGAGCGCCGCAACCAGCTCCACGAGGTCATCAGGCTTTCCGGTATGAACATCGTGGTGGGTGCTGTGGACCGCCAGCTCATAATCAAGGTGGCCAGCATCTCATCTGCCAGGATGCAGGTGTATTTCATTGACAACGAAGATTATTTCCACCGTAAGGCGGTGGACCGCGACGCTGCCGGCACCTTCTTTGCCGACAACGACGAGAGGGCGATGTTCTTTGCGAGGGGCGTGCTTGAGACAGTCAAGAAACTGCGCTGGAAACCCGACCTGGTGCACTGCCAGGGCTGGATTTCTTACCTGATGCCGCTCTATCTCAAGAAAGTGTACAACCAGGACCCCATCTTTGCAGACAGCAAGGTGGTGCTCTCCCTGTACAACGACCTTGACAATCTTTCGTTTGCCAAGGATATGGCGTCCAGGGTGGCTATAGACCGCATAGAGGCCGGGGATGTGGCAGAAATCGCCAATCCTGATGGCATAAATCTTGCGAAACTTGCCGTACGCTACAGCGACGGTGTGATCAAGGGTCCCGCAGGCATCAACGCCGAGTTGGAAAAATACGTTTCCAAGAAGAAACTCCCTATACTTGACAGTCCTGCCATAAGCACGGAAGATACCTCTTACATTGACGCATACGCACAGTTTTACGATCAAATTTTAGGTTAAGGGGATGTCATTTTCATACAAACGTGTCTTTAGTTTAACGGCGGCGGCCGCCCTCCTGTTGGTTTCAGTTTGCAGTTGCATCACGGTCAATCAGACCCTGGGCTCTGCCTATGTCCCTTCTGACCGCGACCTCAAGGTAAAAACCGTCTCCTTTGATGTTCCCGTGGGTATGAAAATGGCGGACAGCCTGCAGACCAGCACCACATATATGGTTCTGGGCAATCTGTACGACAGTTTCTACGGCGAGACCACTGCCGAGTTTGCCGCTACGGTGACCCCTCCCGACACAGTGCCCTGGGGCAAGAATCCCGTCTACAAGAGCGCCAAACTGCAGCTGGTCAAGTTCTCTTCGCAGACCTATGCCGACGGCCAGGAAGAGCTTCCGCAGAATATTCACGTCTATGCACTCACAGTGCCTCTGGACACCAACAAGATATACAGCAACTGCCTTGAGCGCAAAGACTATTCGGTAGAGGAAATTGCCACCGGAGCCGTAATCTACAATGGCGGCGACACCCTCACCATCCCTCTGAAGGAGTCCTTTGCAAAGCAGTATATGAGCGCCACCCAGCAGGAGCTGGACAGCACCGAGTTGTTCCTGAAGCGCTTCTACGGCATCTATATCAAGGCCGACAAGCCTCTTGGCGGTGGAGAGAGCGGGCGCCTTACCAAGTTCAAGACGGGCGCCATAAAGTATACCTTCAACTCTACCAACGACCTTGGCGAGCAGCGCGACACCACCATATCGTTCTATGTGGGCAGCCGCTTCGCCACCGAGATCTATACCCACGACACCCGCGAAATGGAGGTGGACGGCGACAATAACCTCAAGACCATCTACTACGAGGGTATGGCGGGCATCAAGCCGCACATCAGCGGCGAAGACATCCGCGACATCATCAAGGACTGGGCAGCCGGAGAGGGGGTCGACCTAAAGAACATAATTGTGGCCAGGGCCAGCATAGAGCTGCCCTACGAGATAGAGGAGGGAGATTACACTTCTTCTGACAGCTATCCCACCAGCCTCTATCCCGCCACCCGCTACAAATATGCCTACAACAACTATCAGTATTATCCTCTTTCTGCAATCTACGACAGCAGTTACGACCGCGGCGACATAAACCGCTCCCTGCAGTGCTACAAGCCCGACGTGACTCTCTATATCCAGAACGTGATGAAGATGGTGGCCCAGGACAAGGAGCTCAACGACAGCTGGGATCTCTGGTTCTTCAACTACTACACCGGAGAGGTGGAAGAAGAGGAAGATGACACCGACTACTACAGCAACTACTACAACAATTACCTGTACAATATGTATTACGGCGGTTACGGTGGTTATGGCGGTTATGGCTACGGTGGATATGGCTATGGCGGCTATGGTGGATACGGCGGTTACGGCGGCTATGGCGACTACTACGACTATTACAATATGATGAACTACTACAACTACTATAACAGTCTGTCCAGTTCATCTTCTTCAGAGTCGACAATTTATTACGTCGACTATATAAACTATTGCAAGGGAGCCATCAACGGCAACGGCGCAGAGCGCCATCCCAAATTGTATATCACATATACGGTGATGCAGTAAATCCCTGTGATGATATGCCAAAAGCTCTCATCATAGGCCCCGATTTTTACAATTTCAACGAAGCGGTACGCGCAGCGTTTGCCTCTGCAGGCTATGAAACCCAGGTGCTGAAATACGGCACTCCAGTGGACCCTTATGACAGCTTTTCCCGCATATCCTACAAACTGACCCGCGACAAGGAGGCGGCCCGGCTCAGGAACCGCCGCCACCGGCAGATTCACTATGCGGCGGCGTTTGACGCTTTCGATCCCGACCTGGTCTTTATACTGAACGGGGAGATACTCAGCACGGACACCTTGGACTTTTTCCGCAAGCGCGCCCGCACTGCCCTCTGGTGCTTTGACAGCGTGCGGCACATTCCGGTGGTGCAGGGCCACATAGACCACGTGGACCGCTTTTACTGCTACGACCGCAGCGACATTGAGTTCTACCGCAAAAGCGGCCGCGAGGCCCTGTTCCTGCCGCAGGCGGCCGACACGTGTATCTACCATCCGCTGGAGGGAGTAAAGAAAGATATCGACATACTGTTTGTGGGCGATTTGTACCACTCTCCCCGCCGGCAGCGCTATGTCCAGGAGGTCATCCGGGCTTTCCCCGGCAAGACCGTGAAGGTGGCGGGCATCTACAAGCCGTGGTATAAAGGCCTGAAGGCCGCCCTGTGCGATGTGGACCGCCGCGTCTTCACCAACCGCAATCTGCCGCCGGAAAAGGTAAACGAACTGTACAACCGCGCCCGGGTGGTGCTCAATATCCACAACGAACAGCAGAAAGACGGCGCCAATCCCAAGGTGTTTGAAATCTGCGCCGCCGGGGCATACCAGGTGTGCGACGCCAATCCCTATATCCGCCAGCTTTTCCCCGACGGCGAAATTGGCCTCTACGAGACTCCGGAGCAGATGATTTCGAGCCTTGAGAAGGCCCTTGACGGCGATATGGCGCAAGTGGCGGCGGCCGCCCGGAAAAAGGTGCTCGCCGGCCACACTTTTGACGCCCGGATAGCGCAGGTCATACAGGATATAAACCGGTGAGTTTGGAACGCCATTTGTGAGATGCTCTCCCGTATAACTGATAATAAAAACAC
>JAFRRR010000065.1 GCA_017428035.1 Bacteroidales bacterium
GGTTGCATAGGTTGTAGGGCCTGTCGTTACGTGGCGGAAACTGTCGGTATTCATCACATAACAGGTGCCGTCGGTATAAACCACTTCCAGCTGCGCCCTCAGGCGGGGGCTGCCCATCCAGCCTGGAGCTACGGGTATCACTATGGTATTGGCCCCTTCGTGGAACAGCGCTCCAACGTCATATGTTTCATAATACACCCTTTTAGTATAGGTGCTCTGCGCCGGATCCAGCACGTGGTCCCCCACCTTCTTGTGGTTGATATACACTTCAAAATTGCCGATTCCGGCTGCATAAAGCCTTGAATAAGCAATCTGCTTGGACGGATCTGGCCAGAAATTGGCTTTGAAATATAGCACGCGGCCGGGCATTCCGGGCACATAGCCTATCCAGCCTCCCTTCCAGTCGCCCTCATTAAGCAAACCCGTCTCCCAGAATGCAGGCTCGGACCACTCCGAAGCCTTGCCGTCCTGCTGCCAAACCATCACTTTCCAGTAATATCTGGCTCTGGAGACCTGCTTGATGTGCTCCGTGCTGATGCAGGTGGACTGCGGCGACGACACCTTGCCGCTGTCCCAGATATCACCGCAGTCTTCGGCCAGAATGGCTTCGGAACTTGCGACAAGTATCCTGTATGCGCTCTGGAATGTATTTCGGGCATCGGACGTAAGCCGCCAGCTGAGCTGGGGAGCGTAGTCGATGCCGATGGGATTGATCTGATACTCTGCCCTGAGGTCTTCCACATTTACTGCGGGGGCCGCTTCCCTGGCATCTATCGTAACAAATGCCGGCAGCAGAAGGAAAAATAGTAACCAGAATCGCTTCATATCGTTTTTGTATTTGATGAACAGAGGTAACAAATAATCAGAACTTCAGTACGATTTCTGCCTCACCCGAGAAATCGGAGACGGTCACTGTTTCCGTGGCGGGATCATACGAACCTCCGCTGACTTTGGCGGCCTTCCTGCCGTCCGGATGAGGAAGACGGACAGTTACGGTCTCAGGTCTCCTGTCTTCTGGGCAGGATACGTATGCGCGGATTTCTCCTTCTGCGACATTGGAGGTGACATCCAAATCGACAGGGCCGAAATAGCTGAGCACGGAATCAAGGGTTATCTGCTTGCCGTTTTCGAGCCACTTGCGGGGAATAACGTTTAGCAGCTTGAGGGTATCGCCATCTTCCAGGTATAGCATATTGCGCGTCTCCATAAGGAAGTTGCCTTCTTCGTGCGTCTTATGGACGCTGAGCTTGAAATAATGCTCCCAGAAAGTTCCTGTCCCATGGTCGAAGTGGGGAGCTACTGTATAGTAGTAGGTGTTCAGGAAGGGCTTGACCTGCCCGAGGCGGGCCTGAATATAGTTGTGCTTGCCGTAGTATGGCTGACTGAATTGCGAATTGCCCTGGCAGATGACATCTCGGCAGTATTTGAGGAGCAGGGAGGCATCCTTGCTCCTCGGGTCGATTACCTCGGTAAAGACAAGGTGCAGCGGGCCCAGCAGTCCGTCAGGCGCCATAAAGGTTCCGTGCGAACGGTATTGCTCTGCCTTGTGGAGAAGGAACCGTGCCGTCGGGGATTCTGCCCAGGGAGAACAGGTCGGGCACCAGGAGCCATCCGATATCGGGACGACGGGCGACGAAGCCAGGCACGCATGGAAAGAATCCAGAATGTCCTGCCGCCAGGATTTTGCCTCCGCCACAAGGGACTGCGCTTCCTCGCACCCCATTTCTTCCAGCATATCGCTGATTCTCTTCAGTCCCAGATATGCATATCCGTTCAGCATAAACTGATGGTACGGGTCCACCGGATCGGCGACCTTGCCGTCAATCATTCCATAGCCGCGCCCTCTTAGTTCCTCTTTAAGGTTCCGCCTTCTCCATTCAATCAAGTAGTTGCAAGCCTTCATGATTTGGGGCTTGACTTGCTCGATCCACTGCCTGTCCCTCGTGTAGCGGTAGTATTCCCCTATGGACCAGAGGACGGCCCCGGTCTCGATCGTATACCCGGCAAAGTTGACGATGCATCCGTCCTCCTGCTGCGTGTCAATGAAATACTGGAGGCAGCGGCGGGCCTGGTCGGTCAAGCCCAGGGATTCGTAATACTGAATGATTGGTGCGCTTTCCGTTCCGATTGGAGAATAGTTGCCCACATTGGCAGCCAGTGTCCCCTGGTCGCGGTCGCCATAGGTAATCAGGTCCAGATGCAGGAGTCCGGCCTTGATCATATTGTCAATCCTCTCTTCAGGGACGTGTATCTTGGCTGCTGCATCCAGCTTTTTCTGCCAGAATGCCTTGCACTGTGTATGGAGATCTTCGTACGACCTTTGAGCCAGCGCTTCGGCGCGGGCGGCAGTTATTGGTCTATGGGGAAGGAAGTAATCTACGTTAATTGATTCTCCCGGCCCAAGGAGCACGGCCGTCTCGTCGTTCGGTACGGATTTCCCGCCTATGAGGCTGACACAGAAGACGCGGCCGTCCTTGAAAGAAGAGAAGCCGGTGACCGGATCATATGTGTAGTCACCACCGGGGACGGTGGCGTAAGGAATCTTCATCCAGGCATATCGAGGGACGTCTCCATTGTTGGTGATTTCTGTGTGAATGACCAGGACAGTCTCTTCCTCTGCCGGAGGTGTATTCGCAAAGACGTCGTTCAGCTGCTCGCGCTGCGCCGGAGTCCACGTCCGTCCGCAGGAATAATTGTCGGAGATCAGATAGTGCGTCCCTTTATTATTTTCCTCGGTGAGGATGGATTTCTCCAGTGTTACGAAACTCTTGGACCGATATGTTACGTCATCGTCTTCCGTAACCGAGATGTAGATGGGAAAGACATTGTCCTCAAGGCTTCTGGTGATGTTGTTGTAGGCACCGATGCCACGGCTGAAACTGTAATTGTAACTGAGTGGATAAGGCGAGATGCTTTCTTCTACCACTTGGGAGATAGACAGCATGGGAATGACAGTCTTGTCTTGCTGGTTGGAGGAGAGCGCATCCGGTAGTTCTTCGGTGATTTGGAACAGGCGGATGTCCCTGCTGATGCCCAGCCAGATTGGAACGCTTGTATTCCGGGTAACCTTTTCAGCCGCTTCGAACGATGCCTCCTCCGACTGTTCGATCCTGTCCATTTTGGAAACCAGATGGCGGGATTTTATCTTCTCCACCACCTCATCATATGAGAGGGAAACGCCGTCCGGCAGCACTACGACCTGATATTCCGGAATCCAGATCGGGGACGTCGCATTGACATCACGCAGGAAGAAGGAGAAGGAATTCTCACCGTTCCCAACCGAGATGATGGTGGAGTTCGGCCCCAGAGAAGTGACAGGATCCTTAACCTCGCAGCGAAGCCTTATGCCGGAAGGTTTGCTGACCTTGACGATACATCCCCTGACGCGCCCCTTGCCTTTAAGGCGCTGTACAGACGACACTGTGCCGTTTTCAGCTTTGATTTCGATTTCTCCGGATGTTGACTTCCATTCAATCTCAACAGCCGGAAGCCGGATAGGAGAAGCCATTATCAGGAGAAAGCATACAAAAAAAACAATTCTGGTTTTCATTAGTGGATAGCAATGTATTTCGTGTCAAATTTATCTTATGATTCTCTCTTCTTTGTTGTAAAAACTGTTATAAGTTTTGTCTTTTTCGGTTTTTCTTGTCTTACTTGTCTTTTCTGACAACACGGGTTGCTAAAATTGTTAACTTTACGATTGATGAGAATTCTGCGCAAATATTTTCTCTTGCTATGCGTTTGTTGCTGCTGTCTGACAGCCCGCGCCCAGACGGGACAGGATGCCAGAGTGGCAAACAATCTTTCCCACCTGGGCGTACGCGCCTTTGCACAGGACTCTCTTGGCAATATGTGGATTGCCACCCTGGCCGGCCTGGACCGATATAACGGATATGAATTCGAACATTTTGTACACATCCCAGGCGACGAGCACACCATCCGTAACGATTTTGTTTTTTCACTACTTGCAGACGGTGACTTGATATGGATCGGCACCGCCTACGGCGTGGACCGCTACAATGTCCGCAGCGGGCAGATAACGCGTGTACCTGGGGCGCAAACCCCGGCCTATCAACTGTATAAGGACCGCGCAGGGCGCCTACGCGTGAGTTCTGTTTGGGGACTGGGGACGCTGGATGCCGCACAGGACTCCATTATCTACAGAAACGATTTGGGCGCGGTCAACCAGGTTTGGGAAGATTCCTACAACAGGCTCTGGCTGGGCACTGACCGCGGACTAGTGAGAGAAGAAGGTGCGATACTCTATAACCTGCCCGGCAACCGGAAGGTCAGGTGCTGTTATATGGACTCGCAAGGACAATGGTGGCTAGGGACGGATTCCGGCATTGTACTGTTTGACCCGGTAACCGGCTCCTGCCGAACACCGGACGGCCCCGTCTCTACCGAAGCCGCCCTGCAGAGTGACCAGATCAACTTTATATGCGAAGTTGCTCCTATGCAACTGCTGATAGGCACCGCCTGGGATGGCGTCTGGTTTTATGACATCGTTTCTCAGTCGCTAAGTCACAATCAGCCTTCAAAATACAACCCCGGACCTTCGGCCGAACTTAATTGCTGTTATTTGGACAAACAGGGGAATGCATGGATCGGCACCTATGACAGAGGCTTTATTGTGGCCGGCAAGCAGTCCGACCTGTTCAACGAAGACAAGGCGCTTAGCAAGCCCTTGGAGAACAAATTCGTCACCCGTGTGGTCGAAGACGGCTCTGGAAATCTATGGATAGCAACCCGCTACGACGGTCTTTATCGTTATTCGCCCTCCGGAAGGTTAGAAAAGATAGACATCTCTGCCGTTCAACCTTCCGGCGGAGATTATCTTGAAGGGGTTTTTGTCGACAGCCACGACCGTCTCTGGTTGTTTTTTGAAGGCCAGCTGAGTTTAGCCCGCGCCCTCGGAGGCAAGGCACAGAAAATGGCCACCTTCCCATTGGTCCACGTACGCTGCATAAAAGAAGATTCTTCGGGAAACATCTGGATCGGAGCATGGAACGGTATGTACCAATTCGGCGACAATACTCCGCAACCAGTCAAGGTGGAAAACAATAATGTGGTCAATATTTCTGATATACTGCCGCTGAAAGACGGCCGTATCTTGTTCTCCTCCTACGCCTGGGACGTCTTCTATCTGAAGGATGATGACCTGTATCAGACCGATATTCCCGACGAGGGCCGCGACATGATCCACAACGTCATCACCATGGCGCAGGACCTTCGCGGACGGATATGGCTGGGCAGCTACGGCTACGGGCTGCTATGTTGGGATGGAGATAAAGTCTTGCGCCTGACCAGCGCCGACGGCCTGCCCGACAACAATATCCTCTCCTTCCAACAGGATTTCAGCGGCAGTATGTGGGTGAGCACTTTCCACGGCATTGCCCGCATCTCCCTTCAGGATGACCTTCAAGATGCCGAAATACAAGTCTTCCCGGGCCTCCAGTATCACGAGAAGTCGGGATGCCGCTCTTCCGACGGCCTCGTCTTTTTCGGCGGCAACCACGGCTTGACTTTCTTCGACCCCAAGTCTCTCTCCGCAACCAGGCAGTGTCCGACAATCCATCTGGAAGACCTGAAGATATGGGGGCAGAGCGTACGCCCGGCCCCAAAGGGCTCCGTTTTGAAACAGACCCTCGCCTACACCGACCGGATCTCACTGGACCACCGCCAGCGCAGCTTCGCGATAGATTTTGCCGGCAACGACTTTTTCTCGTCCAACAACCTGACCTACAAATACCGCCTCAAGGGATTCGACAAGGATTGGGTGGATGCGGGCACCTACCGCCGCGCAAGCTATTCCAACCTCCACCCTGGAGACTATACTTTCGAGGCGGTGGCTATAGGCGAAGACGGCGTCGAGAGTCCCGATCCGGCAAGGCTTCAGATACATGTAAAACAGGTTCCATGGTTCTCCTGGTGGGCGATTCTGCTCTATCTTCTGCTGTTCTCCCTTCTGGCCTGGCTCCTGCTTCGCTCGGCCATGAACGCCCGTCTTGCAAGGGAAAGGGCCGAACTGGAGCGCAGCGAAAAGGAACGCGAACGGGAGATGTCCAATATGAAGACGGTGTTCTTCACCAACATATCCCACGAACTGCGCACCCCGCTTACCTTGATTACAGCTCCGCTGGAGAAACTGCTGGCCAAGCCGGGGCAGGACGAGAACACCACCAGCCTGCTGGAGGGCATCCACCGCAACTCCTCCAGGATGATGATGCTCATCAATCAGCTGATGGATTTCTCCAAGATAGAGAACGGCGTCTATTCGCTCGGGGTGAAATATGCCGACGTTATCCCGATTCTCCACGAGACCTTCTCATCCTTCTCGTTTGTCGCAGAGAAAAAGGGCATCAGCCTCTCTTTTGCGCCGCACCGCCCGTCCGAATACATGTGGGTCGATGAAGACAAGATCGTCAAGATTCTGGACAATCTGCTATCCAACGCCTTGAAGCACACCCCTCCCGGCGGCATTGTCGAGGTCAGGACGGCCGCTGTTGACGATGCCGGCATCTATGGACTTGAAGATGGCCGCTATCTCGAGATTTCTGTGCTGGACACCGGGCGCGGCGTGCCCGAGGATAAACTGGACGAACTGTTTGTCCGCTATCGCAAGATAGAGGGGCGCGACGGGCGGCGTCCCGACTACAGCGGAAACGGCATCGGCCTGCACTATACCAAAAACATGGTGGAGAAGCATCACGGCAAGATTACCGCCCGACTCAGGCCAACCGGCGGCATGAATTTCTCGTTCGTGTTGCCGCTCGACGATGTCTATGCCGAAGGCGAAAAAGTTCTGGGAGAGGTGGCGCCGCAGCCTGCAATAACGCCAAAAGCAGAGTCGCTTGAGACCGCAAGCAGCGGTGAGCGCACCGTCCTGGTGGTGGAAGACAACGCCGAACTGCGCGACTTCCTGGTTGGCCTGTTGAATGAACAATACCACGTATTGGAGGCGGCCGACGGCGCCAAGGCCTGGCAGATGCTGCAGGACAATCAACCCGAACTCGTGGTAAGCGACGTCATAATGCCCGGCCTGTCAGGCTACGAACTGTGCGCCAAGATCAAGGAGAGCCAGCGCCTGTGCCACATCCTCGTGATTCTGCTCACCGCCAAGACTTCTCACGAAGAGCAGATCGAGGGTCTTGAAAGCGGCGCCGACGCATATATCTGCAAACCGTTCCACGCCGATTTCCTGCTCAGGACCATCCAGAATCTGTTGCACACGAAAGATGTACTCAAACAGTACTTTACCCTTCCGTCATATGCCGCCGGAGCCGTTTCTGAGATGGATCTGCCCGAAACGGACAAAGCCTTCCTGGAAAAACTGACCTCCATAATGGAAGCGAACCTTGCCAATCCCGACCTCAACGTGGACCTGATTGCCAGGCAGATGGGCTACAGCCGCACCGCTTTCTACTTAAAAGTAAAGCGGCTCACCGGCACCGCACCCAACGACATGGTACTCGCCTATCGCTTCAAGGCTGCGGCAGAAGCCATCCGCGGTACACGGACCAGTCTCTCCGACATTGCGGAAAAGACCGGCTTCGGGTCATACTCCTACTTCTCCAAAGCCTTCAAGAAACACTTCGGAGTCAGTCCCAAAGAATACCGTATTAAAGAATAATTTACCACCCCAGCACCGATTCTTTGCTCAGGTAGCCCTGGGCTTCAGTGGCTGAGAGCTCTTTGCCGTAGGCGTTGTGGCCGGTGACGGGTTTGCCAGCAGCATCTTTGCTGCCAAATTCTCTCCAGCCGCCGGTGGCTGTGGGGGCAGAAGGGTTGGGGGCGGGATTGGAGTACCAGCCGGATGCTGAGATGGCGGGCGACATTGTGCAGTTTACATACACGACATTGTCAAAAACCTCGCCCTGCCCAGCACTGCGGGCCAGATAGACGCTGCCGGCGGCGACACTTTCTTCTGCAGCAAGGGAGCAATTCAAGAATACAAAGCCTTTATCGGTGGCCTTCGGCACGCGGGCCTGGATGATATAGCCGCCCGCACGGGAGCGGATCTCGCACTCTTCGAACAGGCACACCTCGGAATAGCCCCAGATGTAATCTACGTGGCCGGCAATTAGGCTGTTATGGACCCACACGCGGCCTTTGGCCAGGAAAGTATCCTGCCAGGAAATGAGCGAGCAGTTTTCTATTGTCAAGCGGTGGGTATTGTTGCCGGAGTTGAAATAGATGGTCTCGGCCTGGCCCTTCTGCTCGCCGAAAGAATTCTCTATGGTGAGGTTTTCCAGGCGCAGATTGTCGCAGTTTTCTACCAGGAAGAGGCCGCGGCCGCCGCCGGTGCCTATGGGCGAACCTATGGCCGGCCTGGAAGCGGCGGCCGCTCCCGAGCCGCCCTCGTAACTCTCATTGTTCGGATAGACTACGCGCACGTCTTCGCGGGAATCCCCCTTGATGGTAATATCCTTTTTGTCGCGCAGATACAGCAGCTCGCAGTATGTGCCCGCTGCGACGGAGATTGTGGCGCCGTTGGCTGCGTGGCCCAGCGCGCGCTGGAGGGTGCAGAAATCGCCGCTGCCGGCGGTCGCCACGCGGATGGTCGTTTTGGAGGGAGCGGCTTTTGTCGTGAATTCCATCTCGCCGCGGGCGATGCCGCCGTGGCCCTCCACCACCCCGGCTTCCATAGTCAGGGAATAGGTCTTGTTAAAGTCCAGGGCCTCGTTGTGCGGCGTGATTATCAGCTTGTTGCCTTCTATTCTCAGCGGCGTGCAGTGCACGATGCGCCAGCGTCCGCAGTGCAGGGCGTCCATAAAGCTGTTGAAACGGGTATCGGCAGCAATCTGAGCCTTGGGAATCATCGCCCCGTCGCTGCTGCGGACGCTCACCGTGGCCATATCCGCCAGATCTATGCGGTCCACCTCGCTGCCAGAGGCATCCAGAATGCGTATTATGCCGGCACTGCCCAGAACCGGGGCCGCACCGAGCTGGATCACGATGGGGGCATCCACGCAGACCGTCTCTGCTCCGGGAGTTGGCTCCGGATCGGGTTCGCCAGCCGTAGTGGCCTCTATTTCTGCGCTGTAGGCCGATGATGCTCCGCCCGAGGTGGCGCACACCGAAAAGCGGTAGCTTGTGGCCTTGTCAAGAGCGTCGATGGCGACATTGCGCTTGGAAACATTGCCTTCTCTGACCTGAACCCCGGCCTTGGTGAGCCGCCAGGCATAGCCCTCCGCACCATCTACCGCATCCCACTGGAAGGTCAGGGAGTTTTCGCTGGCCGTGTGCAGCCGGACATTCTCCGGCACGGAGAGTCCTTCCGGCTGCGGATCGGGCTGCTTGACGCAGGCGGCTATCAACAGCGCCACCAGGAGCACCAGTAATCGTTGCATTCTTTTCATTGCTGCAGGCTTGCCACGAAGTACAGAAAACAGTCAATATCTATACTTCGTGACACGATTTCCTGTCAAAACGTGCAAAATCGCGCCGCGAAGTCCAAAAAATGGCCGAAATCTGTACTTCGTGACAGTATTATTTCTTGAACCACTCCAGGCTCTTGGCGCAGAGCTCCGAAATGCCGGCCCAGTCGCCGGCGGCTATCTTGTCCTTGGGGAAGAGTTTGGAGCCCATACCGACGGCGGTCACGCCGCTGGCCGCCCAGGCGCGCAGGTTGTCCTCTGCCGGTTCTACCGCGCCGGTAGCCATCACCATGGCCCAGGGCAGCGGGGCGAGGATATTCTTGACGAAGGCTGGACCTCCCACGGTGCCTGCCGGGAAGACCTTGACCAGCTCACATCCCAGCTCCATTGCGCGGACTATCTCGGTCACCGTGCCGCAGCCGGGGCTGTAGGGCACCCCGCGGCGGTTTGCCAGCGAAACCACATCCTCTGCCATGCAGGGCGACACCAGAAAGTCGGCGCCCATCTGGATATACAGCGCCGCCGTGGGGGCGTCCAGAATGGTGCCCGCACCGAAGGCCATATCGGGGCACTCGCTGCGCACGAAGGCGATCACTTCTTCGAACACCTTGTGGGCGCCGTCGCCGCGGTTGGTAAACTCGAAGGCGCGTATGCCGCCGTCGTAGCAGGCCTTCACCACCTTCTTGGTGACGGAAGCGTCCGCATTGTAGAACACCGGAACTATGCCGGTGGTGCGGATCAGATTGATAGTGTCTATCTTATTGAACTTTGCCATAAATCTATGTATTCTGTTAAATGTCGTGTGGTTTTTGGAGGGCATCGCCCGACTCAGGGGGTTTCGGGGGGAAC
>JAFRRR010000066.1 GCA_017428035.1 Bacteroidales bacterium
CCTGTCCATCATTCTGCTCACCGCAGGCCTGGAGACCTCCCTGAAACAAACCAAGCCGGTTATGAAGCAGGGCATCCTGCTCTCCACCGTGGGAGTGATTCTCACCGTGCTGCTTGCCGGCGGCGCTATGTACTTTATACTGGGAGAGGTATACGGCGCCCCGGTGCTGGGCTGCTTTTTGCTCGCGGCCATTATGGGCTCCACCGACAGTGCGTCGGTGTTTTCTATCCTCCACGGCAAAAACCTGCATCTGCGCGAGAACCTGGGCTCGATGCTGGAGCTGGAGTCCGGTAGCAACGACCCTATGGCATACACCATCACCATCATCCTGGTGGAGATACTCTCCTCTCCCAAAGGCGAGGCCGTGAGCACGGGTTCAATGCTTCTGACGGGCCTTGGTGTGCTGATTGTCCAGCTGGTTGTGGGCGTGGCCATAGGTCTGGCCGTGGGACATATTGCCAAGTGGGTCCTGAACAGAATCAAACTGCCCGGCATCGCCCTATATTCCATCCTGATACTCAGCATCGGCTTCTTTGCAAACGGCCTGGCCGCCGTGCTTCACGGCAACGGCCTGCTGGCGCTTTACATAGCCGCCATCATCATCGGCAACAAAGCCGAGCTGCCCCGGCGCAAAGAGATTCTGAGTTTCTTTGACGGTATGACCTGGCTGATGCAGCTAGTTATGTTCCTGCTGCTGGGTCTGCTGGCAAGACCTTCCCAGATGGTTCCTATGATAATTCCCGCCCTGCTGATAGGCCTGTTTATGATGTTCATAGCGCGGCCGGCAAGCGTGCTGCTGTGCCTGCTGCCTTTCAGAAAACTCTCTTTCAGGGCCAAATTATTCACATCGTGGGTAGGCATCAAGGGCGCCGGTCCCATCCTGTTTGCCCTCGCGCCGGTGCTTGCCGGCCTCGACGGCGCCTCCGATATGTTCAACATCGTGTTCCTCATAACCCTCTTTTCGCTGCTGCTGCAGGGAATGACCCTGGGGCCGGTGGCACGCATCTTGCGCCTCAGCTACAAAGAAGACCCCAAGGTCGAAACCTTCGGGATGGAGATTCCGGAAGAGATGGGCCTGCTGCGCGACCACACCGTCACGGCAGAGGACCTGGAGCGGGGCGTCACCCTGCGCGACCTGAGCCTGCCGCACGGCATACGCGTTATGATGGTCCGCCGCGGAGAGAGGTTCCTGGTTCCCCACGGCAGTATGCCGCTCGAAGAAGGCGACCGCCTGGTGATTATTATGGGAGATTCGGACGACTGATATTTTTGACAATAAAAAACTAACGATATGAAAAGACTCATTTCATCACTTGCCCTGGTAATAGCCTCTGTAGTGGCCCTGGCACAAACCCCCGCCGCACGCGTTGAGCTGGCCCGCGCAGAAGACGACGGCAACCTGTTCACTGTATTCACCTTCAAGGATGCCGACGGCACCCAAGGATACTATCTGGGACTTGGCACACCCAACGACATTCCCGGCACCGTGATAGTGTTTGACGACGTTGCCGAAACCTGCATCTTCCTGGGAGAGACCCTCGCCGAGGCCGCAAAAACTATGGACGATATCCTGGCCCTGTATGGCCAGGGCGCCGGCACCACCGCCAGCTTCACCGCCCGTATGGGCGTCGGCCCTATGGTTCTGGAAAAGGGCATCGCCACCGCCGTGGTCAAGAACCGCTTCCTGGCCGGCAAACGCCTGAGCTTCTTCTATACCAGCTCCCGCTACACCACCGAGACCTATCTGCGCAAAGCCGCCGCCAAGAAACTGGCCGCCGCCCTTGCAGATTAAACACGGGAAACTTCTTAGAATCTATACCCAAGTCCCAGCTGCGGGCCCAGGCCGGTGGGGCCGAATACTAATTCTGCAACTCCGAAGATGTGGTTGCGGCCAAAATGGGTGCCCGCCAAAATGGCTTCGGGACTGAACCGACGGTTAAACAGGGCATCCTCGCCATAGGCGAAATAACCCACGCCAAAGCCGGAATACCATTTCCAGAAATCCCTGTTGTACCAGTAGTACTTGAACAGAACGCCCGGCACGACCGCCATATTCACATAGCCGCGCTCCAGGACCTTGGTGACTTTGTGCACATTATAGTCCCATCCCATCCCTGGCGTAGATCCTTTGGCGTGCTGGCGGATGGCATAGGTGTAACCGTGCACATTGCAAAACACCGATACCTCTCCGGCTTCTGCAAAGCGGAAAGAGTACATCACAGTCAGGTTGGGGTACATCGTCTCTTTCTTGGACTGACCCTCATTCCACATTCTTTGCATTTCAAGCTCTTCGGGAGAACCAGGTTCGGGCCCGGCATCGCGATGAATCATCATCGGATATGGAAATCCGGTGGAAATCTCAAGAGAGTGACGGTGGCTTTTCCACTCTGCCGCTCCCTGGGCCTTGGCAGTGACACTTGTGACAAGCAGTGCCAGAACCAGTATTATGGTTTTGTTTGGACTCATAACAGAACGTACTATAGTGACTTACAATAGCGCACAAAGGCAACGGGACGCCAAATGTAGTGGTATCTTACACGTGAACCAGAATGGCCGGCATCCCAGTCGTCATTAACATCCCTCTTTATATAAAAGCTGTTCTGAATCGACACGCCGATTGCCAAAGACCTTTTTGGGTCAAGCATATATCCAACTTGCGGCTCAAAATAGACCCCGGACATTCTTTTCGCTTCCGGCGTAAAGAACCATTCCAGAATCTCCAGGAGAGCGAACCGGTATCCGGCATCGGTCTGGAGATAAAATCTTTGGGGCAGGGAATATCTGATTCTGGCAAAAAAAGGAACAGCCATCTCATTGAAGTAATCTTTGGTTACTGTGTGAGTTGAGACTCCGTCTCTGGTTTTATTCAGGTCTGATATCTCGAACAGTGGGCGCGCATATCTGATTCCGGCACCGGCACCAATCTCAAGATGTGTGGTCAGGGGATACATATAGGCGATATCCATCCCAAAATCGATCTGGCTTGTGCCATTGAGTGATGTCCCTGCCAGAACTCCCAGTTCAAACGGCTGGCCATAAGCTGCTGTGACTAGAAGCAGGGCAACTGTTGCCAATAATATACGTTTGTTCATAATGCAAAGATTATCAATCGATAACGAACCTGAGCCCGGTGGAAACCGAAATCATCAGGGGATGCTGCGTGTTGTAGGTTTTTAATGTCCCTGTATATGCTTGCGGAGTCCAGCTGAGCACGGGCTCTACGTATAACCCCAGGACATCTGTTATGCGGTATTGCATTCCGACTGCCCCCATAAGCGAAAGGGACGGAGCCTCTTTGGTCATTCTCTGGCCCGACTCTGTGGCGGCAACGCAAAAGTTGCCCTCAAGGCCGCCGCCGGCATAAAAGTCCAGACGTTTGATGGAGGCAAAATTCCAGTCGAGCCGCAGTGGAACCCCTATGTAATGGACCATCTGATGCTTCTCTCCCTTTTCGATATAGTTGAAATCAGAAGAGTAAAGGAAATATTCGGCCCCTGACACAAAGCTGAAGTGCCCGGCTATCGGCAGGCTGGCCGTTATTCCCAGCCTTAACGGGAAATGATGTGCCGGAGTTTCTGCATATATTGGGAACCGATCCGGGGTAGCTGCTGCTCCTCCACCCGAGAACAGACCGGCAGTCAAACCAGCCAACAGTACCGCACCGGAACTGGCATAGAGAGCCTTCTCTGCAATCACTCCGGCGGGCAGCGCCGCTTTGGCAGGGATCGTCTCTTCAAACGCATCTTCAGGGATAGTGCCGTCTTGCGACCGAGACTCCGGCTGCCGGGCCGGGGCGGATTCTGATTGCGGCTGCCCGGAAGGCTGTCCTTGGACCGTATTCGGCTTTGACGGCGCCGGAGCCATAACGGCAGTGGCAGTGGGATTAGCGGCGGGGATAGCGGCTTTGGCGGGTATAGCAGCTTTGGCGGGGGTAGCGGCAGAGTTTGCGCTGGTCGCTGGCTTCACGGTCCCGGTTTGCAGCAATTCTTCACCGTAGGCTGCGGCAGGGGTTTCATCTGCGGCAGGCTCTGCCACTGCAATCTCTTCTGC
>JAFRRR010000067.1 GCA_017428035.1 Bacteroidales bacterium
ACTTATGAATATAATGGATACTATATCCATCTTCCAGCATCCTCATATACTTGAGGCGATCCTCATAACAGTGTTTCTTGTACTTTTTTGACATAACAAAACCCCGAAAGTTTTTTGTCTAACTTTCGGGGTTCATGTCATGATACCGGCTTTTTTATTTGCGGTGGAGGGTACAGCTCCGTCTCTGGAGCGAACTTTAAACCTTGAGCGCCTGCGATGAGTAATCCGGGCAGTTTCGGGTTCACTTGCTATCGCTCCACGCTGAATTTTCCGTTGTCGTCCATTACCACGAAGTCACCCTCATTGACGCTGACAAGTCCTTCTTCCGTCTCCAGTGACAGCATAGAAAAACCCATACAGAAATACGGGGCAAGCACCTTGTCCCCACACAGGCGCTTGATCTGATCATAGTTATTCCCGGTATACTGAATCCGTTTCATTGAGCAAAGTTTTCGCGAGCGTCCATAGTCATCAACATACTGACCACGCCGAAGTAATCCTTGGTGCCTTCTGAGACGCCGTTGCCTTTGAGAAGGAGGTTCTGCATCCAGCGTTGGATTTTCGATATCCACACGATCCGCTTCGCCTGCCAAATCTGGTGGGAGGCGGCAAGGTCGGACTTCGGTTTGTCAGACACAGTGGCCATCCAGGCCGCGTGGTCCTCTGCCGGAAGCAGCGCCCGTGCCTGCTGGGACACATAGGGCAACAGACTCAGATAGCCGCTGTAGCGCATTGCGGCGTTGGAGCTCTGCCTGCAGCACACAAATCCCCAATAAGAAGCCTCGGCTTCGCTGGTAACGCCCGCAAGGTGCGAAAGCTCGTGCGCCGCCACATAAGGGTATTCGGCCTCCGAGACATCGCGGTTCACCTGCGATTCGGCCAGGAACGGCCCCATAAAGCCCTGAATGCCCACGGCTGTGAAAAGAGGATTGATCAGAGGCGCCTTGACCTTCTGCCATCTGTGTAGACGGGCGTAGCCATAATCGCTCACCACATCTGAGTAGAAAGCTTTGATTTCGGATGCCAAAGTGCTTGCATCATAATCTCCGGCTTCCCCGGCAGCCTTGTTCAGACTGTCGGCATAGCTTGCCAGGAATTCCCTGAAAGCACCTTCGTCATATTCAACACGTTGTATGCCGCATCTTTCGTACAGGCCAGTCCTGTGATAGTTGTTGCCCCAGCCCATATAGAACCACACGAGGAGCCACATAAGCGTCACCAGAGTCTTTCCCAGCCACCGGACAAACTTCTCCTTACGGATAATTGCCTTGGCAGTGATGGCCACCAATATGGCGGCAAAGGCAAGAACGACTATCTCTTCAAGAGAAAACGAAATGAGAGAACTCACAGCCGACAGCCCTGCTGATATCGCCGGATAGAGTGTGCGGGCATAAAAGTCCGCCACAGGCCTGCAAAACCTGCAGGCTGCACAAAACGCCAGCAACACAAGGCCTATGACGGTACTCTTTCTCATTCACCGCAAACTTAATCATTATTCAGCAAGATATCCATTCTCCTCCAGGAGAAAGGCGCCTCAAAACGCGCCACGAGGAACAAAAATGACCCGCGTTTTGGACTTCGTGACGCGAAAACAGCAGGAAACGCCGCTAGACGCGCCACGAGGTACAAAAACCGACCGATTCTTGTACCTCGCGACACAGACACAGTCACACAGACCGCAGTCCCTACCTGTACTCCGCGGCGGTCTTGACGCTGACCTCGTCCATCGTCATCGAGCAGAAGGCGCGGGCGAAGGCGGTGGCCAGGCGGGCGTTGGTAATCAGCGGGATGTTGAAGTCCACGGCGGCGCGGCGGATGCGGTAGCCGTTGGTGAGCTCTACGCGGGTGTAGTTCTTGGGAATGTTGATCACCAGATCCACCTTCTTGTTCTCCAGCAGATCCAGCGCCAGGTCAAACTTCTCGGCCAGCGAAGGATCCTGCTCCGCCTCGCTGGGCCAAACGGCGCGAGACGCCTCTATCCCGTTCTCTGCCAGATATTTCTGGGTGCCTCCGGTGGCATATAGCTTATACCCCTTGGAAGCCAGAAGCTGGCAGGCATCCAACATTGACGCCTTTTGCAACGCGTCACCCGAAGAAATCAGGATGCCCTTCTGCGGCACAGGATAGCCCACGGAAACAATGGACTTCAAAAGCGCATCGTCAAAATTGTCGCCCAGGCAGCCCACCTCGCCGGTAGAAGCCATATCCACGCCCAGCACGGGGTCGGCCTGCAGCAGACGGGTAAACGAGAACTGCGATGCCTTGATGCCCACATAGTCAAAGTCGAACTCGTCTTTGCTCACGGGTGCGGGATGCTCTCCCATCATAGCCCTGGTGGCCAGTTCGATAAGATTGATTTTGGACACCTTGCTCACAAACGGGAAACTGCGCGAAGCGCGCAGATTGCACTCAATCACCTTCACAAAATTCTCCTTGGCCAGGAACTGGATATTGAACGGACCGGTGATATTCAGCGCAGCGGCTATCTTGCGGGCGACACTCTTGATGTCGCGCATAGTCTTCACGTAAATCTTCTGGGCCGGATACACGATGGTGGCGTCGCCGCTGTGCACGCCGGCAAACTCGATATGCTCCGAGATGGCATATGCCAGGATATTGCCGCCGTCGGCAACCGCGTCGAACTCAATCTCCTTGCAGCGCTGCATAAACTCGCTCACCACCACCGGATGCTTCTGAGAGACTTCTGCGGCCATTGCAAGGAATCGCTCCAGATCGTCGTCGCTGTAGCAGACATTCATGGCCGCGCCGGACAGGACATAAGAAGGACGCACCAGCACCGGATAGCCCACCTCGTCCACAAAAGAACGGATCTCGGCCAGCGATGTCAGTTCCTTCCACTTGGGCTGGTCAATGCCCAGGGCATCTACGATAGAAGAGAACTTGTTGCGGTCCTCTGCCTTGTCTATGCTCTCTGCGCTGGTGCCAAGAATCTTGACGCGATGGTCGTGGAGCCTGAGGGCCAGGTTGTTGGGAATCTGGCCGCCCACGGATACAATCACTCCGTGGGGATTCTCCAACTCGTAGATATCCATAACCCGCTCGAAGCTCAATTCGTCGAAATAGAGCCTGTCGCAGATGTCATAGTCGGTAGATACGGTCTCGGGGTTGTAATTGATCATAACGCCCCTCCAGCCGCTGCGGCGGATGGTCTGCAAGGCATTGACGCTGCACCAGTCAAACTCTACGCTGCTTCCGATGCGGTAGGCGCCGCTGCCCAGCACAATCACGCTCTTGCCGTCGTTGTAGAAATCGATGTCGTGCTTGCTGCCGTTATAGGTAAGATACAGATAATTGGTCTGTGCGGGGAACTCCGCAGCCAGAGTGTCTATCTGTTTCACGTAAGGCACAATGCCCAGCTCTTTGCGACGGGCGCGGACCTTATCCTGTGCCTGCTCCACATCGTCGATATCCTTGTAGAAGGCGCGGGCCAGCTGATGGTCCGAGAAACCCTGGCATTTGGCCAGATGGAGCAACTCGTAAGGCACATCCTCTACGCAGGAATATTTCTGGAGTTCGTCCAGAGTATTGACCATATTGCGCAGTTTGAACAGGAACCAGCGATCGATCTTGGTGAGTTCGTAAATCTGATCTATTGTGTAGCCTTGCTGCAAAGCCTTGGCCAGCACAAAGATACGCTTGTCGGTGGGTTCGCGCAGAGCCTCGTCCACATTCTCTATCTCCAGCTCCTTGTTGCCCACGAAACCGTGCGCCCCCTGCCCTATCATTCGCAGGCCCTTCTGCAGCGCCTCCTCAAAACTGCGGCCAATGGACATAACCTCGCCCACAGATTTCATACTGGAGCCGATCTTGCGGCTTACGCCGTGGAACTTACCCAAATCCCAGCGGGGAATCTTGCACACGATATAGTCGATGGCCGGTTCAAAGAAAGCCGGGGTAGTCTTGGTCACGGAGTTCTTGAGCTCGTGCAGACCGTAGCCCAGGCCCAGCTTGGCAGCCACAAACGCCAGCGGATAGCCGGTAGCCTTGCTGGCCAGTGCCGAAGAACGCGAAAGACGGGCGTTGAGCTCTATCACGCGGTAGTCGTCGCTGCCGGGATCGTAGGCATACTGCACGTTGCACTCGCCCACAATGCCGATGTGGCGCACAATCTTGATGGCCAGCTCGCGCAGCAGATTGATGTCGTGGTTGTCCAGCGTCTGGCAGGGCGCCACCACTATACTCTCTCCCGTATGGATGCCCAGCGGGTCAAAATTCTCCATATTGCACACGGCGATGCAGTTGTCGTAGCGGTCGCGAACCACCTCGAACTCAATCTCTTTCCATCCCTTCAAAGACTTCTCTACCAGCACCTGGGGCGAATAAGAGAATGACTTCTCTGCCAGCTCCAGCAGCTGCTCTTCGTTGTCGCAGAAGCCGCTGCCAAGGCCGCCCAGGGCGTAGGCCGCACGCAAAATCACCGGATAACCCAGCTCGCGCGCCGCCGCTGCCGCCTCTTCTACGCTGTTGACCGCAGAAGAACGGATAATCTTAATGTCTATCTCTTCCATCCTCTCCACAAACGCCTCGCGGTCTTCGGTGTCTATGATGCTCTGCACCGGAGTACCCAGCACCTTGACGCCGTATTTTTCAAGGATGCCGCCGCGGTAGAGCTCCACGCCGCAGTTGAGGGCGGTCTGGCCGCCGAAACTCAGCAGGATGCCGTCGGGCCTTTCGCGCACGATGACCTTCTCCACAAAAAACGGCGTAACCGGCAGGAAATAAACCTTGTCGGCAATTCCCTCCGACGTCTGCACCGTGGCAATGTTGGGGTTGATGAGGACAGTTTGTATCCCCTCTTCGCGCAGCGCCTTGAGCGCCTGGCTGCCGCTGTAGTCAAACTCGCCGGCCTGGCCTATTTTAAGGGCTCCTGAGCCCAGTACAAGCACTTTTTTGATAGATGTATCCATAACTACAGCATTGAAACGAATTTAGTGAAAAGGAACTGGGTGTCCAGAGGACCGCTGGAGGCCTCCGGGTGGAACTGCACCGAGAAGAAGGGCTTGCTCTTGTGATGGATGCCCTCGTTGGTGCCGTCGTTCAAATTCTTGAACCAGGGCTCCCAGTCGCTGCCTATTGTGGAATCGTCCACCGCAAAGCCGTGGTTCTGGGAGGTTATGAAGCAGCGATCGGTGCCAACCATCTGCACCGGCTGGTTGTGGCCGCGGTGGCCGTATTTAAGCTTATAGGTCTTGGCGCCGGCCGCCTTGGCCAGCAGCTGGTTGCCCATACAGATACCGAAGATGGGACGTCCAAAGGCCATCGACTCGCGGATATGCTGCACGGTGGTGCCGCAGTAATCGGGATTTCCCGGGCCGTTGGAGATGAAAAGGCCGTCCCAGTCGCTCATCGTGGGGTCGGCGTTGAAGTCGTAGTCCCACGGCACGCGGATGATCTCCACTCCGGTGGCTATCAGGCAGCGGATGATGTTGTGCTTTATGCCGCAGTCTATCACCACCACCTTTTTGCCGGCGCCTTCGCGATAGCGGATGGGCTCTTTGCAGGAGACCTCCTCTATCAGATTGCGGGTGTTGGGGTCATCCAGCTCACCCACCGGCTCATCCCCTTCCATAACAATCTGGCCCAGCATAGAACCGGCATCGCGCAGCTTCTGGGTCAGTGCGCGGGTATCCACGCCCCAGATGCCGGGAATGCCCTCTTTGCGGAGCCATTCGTCCAGACTCATTGCGGCGCTCCAGTGGCTGAAATCCACCGACAAATCGCCTATTATCAAGCCGCGGACATGTATCGACTCCGACTCGAAGCCGCGGATGGTGCCGTCCTGGTCGCGCTCCATAGAGGGCACGCCGTAGTTGCCGATAAGCGGATATGTCACGCAAAGTATCTGCCCCTGGAAAGAGGGGTCGGTAAGGGTTTCGGTGTAGCCTACCATTGCGGTAGAAAAAACGGTCTCGCCGGATGCCGGGCGACTGGCGCCGAAGGCATATCCGCCGAAGACCGTTCCGTCTTCTAGAATTAAAGAGGCCTTTCTGTATGTCTTCATTTATTTCACATTGAATGCAACTCTAAGTTCCTCAATCTCTTTGTCAGTAATCGGTTTCAGCTGGCCTATGGCGGTGGCCATAACCAGCGAGTGGGCGCTGAACTCTGCCACTTCAAGATAGTCAAAGGTCTGCATAAGGGCATCGCCGGTGACTATGAAGCAGTCGTTATTTACCATAATCGCGCGGTTCTTTGAGAGGATGTCGGCCACCTTGTCGGGGTTCTCGTAATGCTCGTTGAACTCCAAACGGGGCACGTCCTTGAGGAAAATCCAGCTCTCGGGAATGGTGCGCACGTCAAACTTCTTGCCCGACACCGCAAAAGCCATAAGGTTGGGGGTCTGGGTAGTGATTATTGAATTGATGTGAGGATTCTTCTGGTAAATGCGCTGATGCAGGGCCACGCTGCGGCTGGGAATCTTGTCCACCTCGGCCATACCGTCGCGGATCTGGACGATATCTTCGCGCTGCATATCCCAGCGAGGCTTGCCGGTGGCGGTGATAAGGAAGTCATCTCCCTTCCAGCGCATGGACACGGTGCCGTAGGTCGAAATCATAAGCCCCTGGTCGCACGAACGGTGAATCATCTCCACCATCTGGCCGCGCATATCGCGCTCGTCGCTGGGATGCTGCACATCCATAAAGTGCATTATGCTGTGCGGGATACGGCTGTGGAAATCGGCAATCTGGGCGTCGGTCAGGGTGGTGATGCCGCCAAAATGCTCTGCATTGATAATGGTGCGGCAGCAGAACTCCAACGTTTCGAAGCGCTGGTATGCGTCCATAAGGTCGCCTCCGCCCAGCACCACGCCGTGGTTCTCCATAATCACGGCTTTGTATTTCTCGTCTTCAAATACCTTGGAAATCTTTTTGCCCAACTCCTCGCTGCCCGGGCAGGCATAGGGTGCATAACCAATCTCGCCGCAGATATCGCGGGCCTGGGGGATGATGTTGGTGTTGGGAATCTTGTGCGCGATGCTGAACGCCACCAGTCCCGGAGGATGGGCGTGGATAATGGCGCGGATTTCCGGACGGGCGTTGTAGATGGCCCTGTGGAAAGGATATTCGCTGGAGGGTTTGTGCGGGCCGATGATGGTTCCGTCGGCCGTAACTCTCATTATGTCGGAGGGCTTCAGTGTGCCCTTGTCAATTGCAGAAGGAGTAATCCAAATGTCTCCGTTGTCGTCGCGGATAGAAACGTTGCCACCCGAAGTGGTGGTCATTCCGCTGCGGTAGATGCGCTTGATGATGACGGCAATCTGCTCTGCGGGATGCATAAAGTTGACGTCTAGCTGTTTCATTTGCGTTTATACTTAATAATTACGCTTGAGGCGGGGTCGTCTATCCCAATCCTGTAACCTTTGGCCAGGTCGCGGCCGGTAGCCGTCTCGCTCTTGCCGCTGTCGAGGTATTTGAGCTCGTATACGGCATCGGGATCAAGGCCCTTCAAACCCGCTGCAAATGTAACATTTTCTGCCAAACTTCTTCTGAAAGCGACAATAATTCCTCCGCCTGTTTTAGGATCGTGCCACTGCCCTGCTATCCAGCGGTCCTGGTGACGCTGCGGCACAAGACCGATAAGCGGATAATAATTGCCCAGCAGGCACCCGGAGGCGTCTTCAAACTCTCTCTTGCGGCTTTTCATAGGGTCGGAATCGGCGCCGCGGCTGAACAAACCGAAACGATAGTTCATAATGCCGCCCATCCTGGAGCGGGTGTCATAGGCGCTGCAGTCCATAGCCACCGCCCCATAGAGCGGGAAATACTGATGCAGAGCATACAGCTGGCACTGTGCCAGCTCTGGCGACAGGGCGCGGCCAAAGTCTACCGGCACAGAGCGGGAAACGGCCTCAAGGTCCAGGCGCTTGCCCGCCGCCGTAACATCCATTGTGCTGCCGGGGAACTTGCCGGCGATATAATCCCAGAACTTATACAGCCCGGTGACATATTTTATCTCGGTGAGGCCGGCGCGGTCCACGCCGTCGGCAAGGTCCCAGTAGTGCGCCAGGTCTATTCCAAAGTCGCAAACCAGGCCGTCTATGCCGTTTCTGGCCATCAAATCGCCCACATACTTGCAAAGGGCATCCACCGCCTTGGGATTGGAGAAATCGAACACATAACCCATTTTCTTGCCGCCCAGCAGCATATAATCGGAGAACTGCTGCGCCACCGGGGAACCCTTGGCAACCTCCTCCACATCCAGACGGGCCACCATCTTGGAGCCGTAGGTATGTATCAAAGAAGATATCGGGGCCAGGCCGTCGGGGAACATATCTTCGCGGGGATTCCAGTCGCCGGCAGAAGGATACCACCCCTGCTCCATCACGAACACATCGGGAACGAGATCCAGCTGTTTGTAGCGCTTGACTATGGCCAGCGCCAGGTCCTGGTCCAGGCAGTCATTGCCGCTACAGGGAGCGGGATTGCCCAGGTCAAAGCCGCCCACCGTCCGGGCGGGGCCGGCGGGGCT
>JAFRRR010000068.1 GCA_017428035.1 Bacteroidales bacterium
ATTTCGGGTTGCGGGAGTCATAAAAGAGCAGTCCTCGCTGCTGGGCGTGATCACAGACAACACTGTGTTCGTGCCGCTGCGCTCGGCCCTGGGGTCGCTGGTTGGCGAGCAGAACAGCTATTCGGTGGACTTGATCGCCCCCACGGGTGAATCGGGGACCGCAGCCCGCGCCGCCGCACTGATGCGCCGCGTCCGCCATCTCAAGCCTGACGACAAGGACGATTTCGAGATAGTGGAAGGGAGCGCCGCAGTGCGCGAAATAGACCGGCTGGGCGGCAGCCTCAAGACAATCGCGCTCATCATCGGCATCCTGACGCTGTGCGGAGCGGCGGTGGCGCTGGCCAACATTATGCTGATTTGCGTGGCGGAGCGCACCCGCGAAGTGGGCATCCGCCGTGCCGTAGGTGCCACCCGCAGCGACATCCGCGCCGGCTTCATATGCGAGGCGCTGCTCATCTGCGAGGCGGGATGCCTGGCCGGCACCCTGCTGGGAATCCTCTGCGGGAACATCCTGGGTGCCGTGCTGCATTCGGGGTTCAGCATCCCCTGGAGCTGGATCCTGCTCTCCCAGGCCATAAGCCTGGCCACCGGCATCGCAGCCTGCGCCCTCCCAGCCCGCCGCGCTGCCCGCATCGACGTCGTGGACGCCCTCCGCTGCCAGTAGCGGCGGAAGTGAGGTTGGCTCCAGTATATTAGCGGGGTAGGTCTGTCCAAGAATTGGGATAGGTCGAACAACTTGATACGGAGCTACCCCGCTAGTACGCGCCAAATGGTCTATTACGGGATAGGTCCCCACTTAGCAATTGCACCTACACCATTTTTATGAGGGGCCTACCCCAAAAAGTGGATTGTTTTACACTATTTAGGAGAGAAAGATATGGCATTTGTGAAATCGATTGTGCGTGAGATGCCCGACGGGACGAAACGCAGTGTATTTCCTTTCCATCTTAGTATGGAAGGGCTTCAGAAGGCGATTATCTGCCGATACGATGAGGATTATGATGTACTGGTGAAATACATCTTCTTATGCGCGCTCAGCAAGAATGTGATTGTCGTGACTTATGTGGTTGTTTCCAATCATTTGCACGTAATCCTCCTGGCAGATAACGGGGCCGCGGCACTGGCCTTTGGAGATGAGGTCAGGCGACGCTACTCAATGTGGTTCACCCACAAATATCACGAGCGGAAACTGTATCATAAAAGATGCGTCGATGTACAACTGCTGGACAATGACTACTATCTCCGCAATGCCATCGCTTATGTATTCCGCAATGCACTGGACAACAGTTCCAACATAGAAGATTACCCCTGGTCAGGATACAGGGCGGTGTTCTCAAACGGCAAATGTAATGTCTGGACCCGACCGGCAAGTTCCTTGTCAAAACGGGAAAGGGAAACAATTTTCCACACAAACGACCCTCTTAAAGGTACACAGTGGCTTATCAATACCGACGGATGTCTGGAGCCGGCAAGCACCTGCGACTATCATTATATTGAAGCAGTGTTCAACAACTCGCAGGCTTTTCTTATGAAAGCAATAGGGACAGTCAACTGCGCGCAAATGGAGTTGCAACTTATTGATGCTCCACGTACAAGGATGCTGGACGTTGACTTTTTCAAACACATAACTATGCTAAGCCAACGCTGGTTCTCCCGGTCGGTATCCGAATTATCGTTAGAACAGAAAACCAGATTGATACCCTACGTCTATCGAACAACCAGCACATCCATACCCCAACTTGCCAGGGGATTCAGTCTTGAAAGGGACAAAGTTTCCGAAATCGTAAGGCGTGGATGACCGAAAAAACTCTATTTATACAAATCCTTCGGGGTGAATGCCCAGGGCTTGGCCAAGTCGAAGTCGGGGTCGGTGAAAGTGACATCCACCTGCCAGTTTTTCTTATTAAAGACAAACTGCTCTATGAAGCCGACAGTCTGGTTGAAAAAGCCATTCATAAAGGCGGCCACTTCGTGGTAGCGGTTTTCGAAGCGGATGCACATATAGGGGTAGTCAAACTTTTCGAACCTTTCTACCAGCTGGTTGGTGCCGAAAAAGCCCAGGTTGAAGACCTGAATTTTATTGTAGGTGACCAGTTCGTCGCTGGTGCCGTGGAGGAAGAGCGTGGGTGCGGGCGGCTGCACGGTCCATTTGCATTTGCCCTTGCGCGAGAATATGGCGCCGGAGAAAGAGATGACGCCGGCAAAGCGGAAGTCGGCGGGCATAGCCGCCGCCAGTTGGGTTCTGTTTCCAAGCTCGTAATCGGCCTGCAGCACGGTTATGGCGCCGGCACTGCTGCCCGCCAGGATTATCTGCGAGGGGTCTATGCATAGCTCGTCGGCATAGGTAATCAGATATTCCACGGCAGAGAACAGGTCTTCTGTGGATAACTGTATGGCACGGTCCAGATTGTCGGCCATAGTCATCAGGCTGGAGTTTTTGACACCTTTCAGACCCAAGCGGTAGTCGGTAGCGACTGCCACAAAGCCGGCATCGGCCAGACGACGGCAGTAACGCCTCACTGATGCCTCTTTCTGGTTGTTCTGGATAAAGCCGCCGCCATAGACAAACAGCACGCAGGGGTGCTTCTCCTTGTCGTCTTTCGGGAAATAGATGTCCATAGAGAGCGTGCAGGTGTCACGGGTGGCGAAGGCCACCTCCATATCCCAAGTAACGGGCGGCAAGGCAATGGAATCCTTTTCGGGCTTTACCTGTCCGCGGGGGACCAGCGTGGTGTCGGCGTCCTGCGCCCAGGCGGTCAGGGCAGCAAACAATATCGTCAGCGTAAGAAAGATTCTTCTCATAATTCTTCAAAAGGTTTTACGGGCTCCACTCCGATGCCCGGTTTATCGTTCAGTGTAATTTTTCCGTCGGTGAGTTTCATACCCTCAAAGCAGTCGTTTGCCAGAAGTATGTTGCCGTCAAGGTCGGCCCAGCGGGCCACGGGGCTGAGCTGTGCGGCGGCGGATATGGCCACCGAAGTCTCTGTCATACAGCCCAGCATAACCTCCATCCCAAGGCCGCGGGCCA
>JAFRRR010000069.1 GCA_017428035.1 Bacteroidales bacterium
AGGTGTTCGTGACCGCAGAAGCCGCGACCCAGGAAAAGCGACGGCTGGGAGTCGGCGGCGTACACTGCGTTTGTCGCAGGATCCCGCAGTCTGCCCCAGGCATCGTAGCTGCGCTCCTCCACCAGCGTTCCGTCCACAGTGGCGATGTGGGTGATGCTTCCCAGATAGTCACGGCCTATCACATAGGGCGTCCAGCTGCCACTTCCCTGTTTGCGCAGCACCATAGGCGCGCTGTAGGCGTCCCCGCCGAGGTACAGCAGCTGTGTGGATGTCGAGGATCCCGGATCGTTCCGTATCTCATAGCGGTCTCCGATGTAATAGTTCATCCCAGGATTTCCGGCGGCATCGTAGTACTCCATCCTGACGCGGCCGTAGTCGGCATTGTAGGTCAGTGTCGCCTCCGCGTTGCCCTGCAGCAGATACCACGGCCTGCCGTATGCCTTGTACATTATCGACTGTTGGTCGGTGCCTGCCGCGGCCGTGGCGTTGAAGTCCGTGATGGCGTAGGGATGGATGCCGTTCGAGTAGTCCATCGAGCCGCTGCCGCCGATGGAACTTATGTTGTTGTTCGCGTCATAGGCGATGCCTCTGGTGCCTATTCCCGTGAGCCGGTTCAGGTGGTCGTAGGTGAACGACTCGCTCAGGTAGCTGTTGCCACTGATGCGCATCCTGCCGGAGAGATTGCCCGTGGTCTCGTCGAACCATGTCCGCAAGTCTTGTAATCCTCCGTTGTTCAGCTTGCGGTATGTTGGCTTCCCATAATTGGAATATGAGTAGGAGCGTGTCACGCTGCCGCTCGTGGCGCTTGTCGGCTGACCGAAGTTGTTCTCCGCAGTGAGCTGATAAACGTATGTGCCGTCGGGGAGACTTACCGAGACGTTGTGCCCGTAGCTGTATCCGTAAGTCTCCGTGGTGATGTATCCGCTTTGCGAAGTGTATGCTATGTAATACACAAGGCCGTCAGGGCTGTAGGTATATGCCTTCTGTAGCCACTTGCCGTCGGGAACGGAGTCTTTTACTGTCAGCATACGGTCGTACTGGTCGTAGGTATATCTGCTTGAAGTGCCGTTGGTGGACACCTTTGACAGCAGACAGCCGTTGGTGTCATAGGCGAACGTGGTGTTGAAGTCGGGACGGACTATTGTTGTCACCCTTCCCAGGCTGTCATAGCTGGTGGTGATGCTCCCCAGGGCGTTCGTCTCCGTGACGCTGGAGGAGCCGTTGGTGTTTGTTACATACGACGTATTGCGCGCTCCTGCTGACGGATCCACGATGGACGTGCGCCTGCCGAGCGTGTCGTATGCAAAAGTGGTGACGGCGCCGGTGCTTGTAGTAATGGCGGTCGGCTGCCCGTCGTCCCTGTAGGTGTAGGTGATTGTACCCAAGGAGTCCGCCACGCTCAGCAGAGCTCCTGCAGGGTTCATAGTGCGTGTCGTCTTTACTCCGTCCTTGCGCTCCGTGACGGAGGTGCCGTTGTAAGTCCACAGCGTCTTCCTGCCGGAGGCCTCCTGCACCTTGGTTGGCCTGCCGTAGCTGTCGTAGTAATGGTATATCCACTGCCAGCCGTATATCGACGGCTCATTGCTGCCGCGGTAGGGCTGGGAGTGGCGCGTCACAAGCCCCCGCTGGTTGTAGTAGGAGCGCACCTTCTGCCACTGCCCGTCAAAGCGCCTGTTGGAAGAGAGGACTTCGCGCCCCGCGGCGTCGTAGTCCACCGCTACGTCGGGGGCGCCGGAAGAGGTGGTGGTCCGGGTATATGCCCCTGTTCCTCCCCAACTGAGGGAGAAGGTGTCGTAGGTACCGTCGGGGCGGATGATGCGGTACGGCACACCCCAGCCGTCCCTGTAGGTGAGGGTGTTGTGACCCTTGTGGTCCGTTGCCACGCCGGGGTTGCCGAAAGCGTCGAAATCGGAATACGTGGTGGTATGGCCCAGTGCGTCGGTCGAAGAGGTCAGGTGACGTCCCGTTGCATCGTAGGTGTATGAAGTGCCGACGAAGACGTTGGACCCTGACGGCGCCGACTCTTCGCGTATGACGTTGCCGTGGCTGTCATATTGCCAGCGGTCGGTGGAGACAAGGTAATTGTGATATGAGTAGTTTTCCAGTCTCCTCGTATAGGTGTGTTGGATTAATGGTCGATAGAGCGTATCACGGTTATAAACAATATATTTTCCGGCACCCAAGTCTCCGTCTCCGTCACAATTATGGAGTATTGTCTGGTTTGCAATAACTCCCATGATATATTTGGCAACAACATTATGATGGACATAAGATGTATAGGTTACATCCAGCGAGGAAACAGTGTTTCCTGATACTGAAGATGTTTTACGTATTGAGGATGTTACTGGGAAACCATAGGTATCATAGAATAAATATTGGGTTGATATGACTCCGGTCAGGGCATCCGTTTCTACGGTCTGAGTAAGCCATGGGTCAAGTTTGCCGTACGTGGTGGAGTGGCTGTCGAAGGTATAAGCCACGCTGCGGTACGGAGTCGTGTTCTCGCTGCCGAGGTACTGTGCTGAACTTACCGGTACCCCTTTCTTCTGCGGGTTGAAACGGCTGACTGAGACGTTTGTTATGTCATCCAGGACACTTGCAGTCCTTGTCTTCGAGAAGCCGCAGAAACCAAGACCTTTGGTGTGCACCACGCCGTCCCACCATGAGTAGGTGTCGTTAAGGATCACCTGCGAGGTGTCGCTGGCTGACATAAAGCCCTTGGCCCCGGTGAGCACATACAGAGGCAGCGCCCGTAGCTGGTATCCATTCGTATTGTCGATGCCAGTAGGCGACTCCGTCCAGTACAGGCAGGAATTAGGCAGATAACCATAGGTGTTGCGCACCACCTTGCCGTAGCTGTCCCGGGACTGGACAAGATGACGCTTTGGGTGTGCGTATGAGGTGTAGCCGAACTCACGTATGTAATTGCCGTCCACCGTCACGAAGCTGCTCATCGCCGTGTAGTCCACGACGTTAGGCGGCAGGATGCTGCCCAAGGACTGCAGATAGAGATATCCGCTCTTGTAGCTGCCGAAAGACATACCGTCTTGATTCGGATAGAAGCCTATGCCGTCCGTGCCGCTCACCCTCATAAGGTCAGGGTATCCGTCGCGGTCTATGTCCATGAAGAGATATCCTTCGGAAGAAGACACGGAGCAGATGGTGATGCTTGACTGGGTGAAGTCGAGGCCGGTGTTGGTGTATAGTGTCCAGCTGCTTCCGGAAGATGGGGCCTGCAGGATGTCGATATATCCGTCGGCGTTGATGTCGGCATAGTACGTCCTGTCAGAATCTATTGCGGCAAGGGGGACGGAGGACAGTGTCTTCTCCAGCGAATAGCCGTTCTGTGAAAGGCGGTACACGCGCAGCCCGTCGTTCGTTGCCTGGCACAGCTCGGTGCGGCCGTCGCCGTCGATGTCCATCGCCTGGAGCAGGCGGTCATCGCTGCTGGCGATGCTCAGGTGATATGAGCTCTGAATATCGAACAGCTTCTCGCCTTCATCGAGGTCTATGAGAGCCACGGAGGGCGACTGGCTGTAGCCGAAGCCGTTGTCGTTGCAGGTTATGACCGCCAGCTGGGTCTTGCCGTTGCCCAGGAAGTCGCCCCAGCGGTAGGTACGGCGATAAGGGCACATAAAGTCTCCTGTGTCGAGATATCCGTTGAGAAGGACGCTGAAGGATGCGGAATCCGTGGGATTGCCGAAGCTGTTTAATATGTACTTGTTCACCAAGAGAGTCGATCCCATCGGGTTGAAGCTTAAGGCTCCGCAACAGACCCTGACGAGTTCATCCACTCCGTCGCCGTCGGTGTCCACCGCCTCAAGACACTGGAAGCCGTCGCCGTGAGGCATAGGTATCACCTGCGTTTCGTCGGCGATGCTGGCGGCAAAGGCGTAGCACTGCGGCGGCAGCGTCGAGGGATCGAAACCGCAGGCGTAGTGGTCCTGCTCTATCTCATAATACACCGGGAGGTCCCGCCACGCTATGAGGCCGTCGTTGTAGTTGCCCTTGGTGAACTTGCCGCGGCGCAGGGCGAAGCCGGCGGTGCCGGGGGAGACAACATACTGGAGATTGCCCGTATGGATGACCTTGAGGGAGTCGGGGCTGTAGTGGGGAGACGCCTCGGTGCCGTATGTGAACGACAGGGGCGGCAGCTGCTCCCCGGAGGAGTTGGCAAGTGATATCGACTTGAGCAGATACGTACCGTCGGCACTGATGTATGAAAGGGAATACGTATATAGCGCAGTCCCTGACGAGAATGACGAAATGCCCGTTATCCTTGGTGCCCGCTTGACCTTCTTCCCTGCATAGTAGCTGTACTGGGTGTTGGCAGTGGGCGTGAACCGTATCACGGCAGCGGCACCTCCTGCGGCGTCGATGCCGTAGCGGACGCTGTCGATGGCGTGGTTGCCGTCTGTGCTGTCGAGGCTGTAGCAGTATTCTATACGGTTACCCTCCAGACTTGTGGAGCTGGTCATCGGGTATGATGGCAGGGTGAAGCCGAGGTCGGTGCCGCTGCCGAACGTGGCGCGGCTGCCGTCGGGATAGAGGACGGTGAATGAGGTGACGTAGCCAGACTGACCTCGTACGGGTGCTACGAGTATTCTCGGGCCTGTGGCGGTGACCAGCGGATAGGCATCACGGGTGGCGCGGTGGGTGTTGCGAACCAGCCGGATGCCGTCCAGGCAGAAGACGCAGTCGTACTCTTCCGTGGACGCGGCGGCGATGTTGTCGTCCCAGTAAGGGGATTCGCTTGTGAGAGTTATTGAAGAGAGACCTCCCAGGTCCCAGCCATAGCCGCCATAGCCGTAGCCGCCCTGGCTGTTATAGACCAAGGACAGCGCCGGGGCATACTTGATGTCTGGCGCTGTGGAGATTGGAACAGAATATGTCCTGCCGCCGCTGCTGCAGACGCCGTACAGAAGCGGTATAGCTCCCACTGAGTATCCCGACCTGACGCGGGTGTCGCCATCATCATTGAACGGCGTCTGAGCCAGCACCGCCGCCATCACAGAGTCCAGATAGGCCTCCTTCTCGGCCTGCGTCTTTACCAGCGGGCCGTGTTTGGTGGTATCCTTTTCTGCATTCTGGTATGACAATGGCTCCTCTGTCCCTTCGATGTCGTCAATTGTCACATCCTCTTTCTGAAACGATGAAGTGTCCTGCTCTACGACGTTCTCTTTGGAAGGAACGGTTCCCTGATATACCCTTGAAACCCTGTTCCCCAACGTGTCGTGCGTGTACTGGTAGTGGTATGTTTGCGCAGATAGCGAACAACTTAGCAGAAGTGCAAGTAATGACAGTACATGGTTGGGCTTCATAGTGCAGGGCTTTTCTCAAAGTTAGCACAATTCCCATTAACAGACAACACTATTGACGATTTTCGCCAAACTGGCGCGGGCGGCTATGGGGTATATGGCGTTCCGAGAAGGGGTGAATCCGCACCAATGGCCGATATCGGGCATAGGCGCGGGCGAACCATCGCCTAGAACTATCTCATGCGCACATCCTCCCGCGCCACTTTGGCGAGCAGGGCAGAAATGTCCGTAGCTTGAAAGGGTTTGTGCGGTTGTCGGAGTGAGGCGTTGACGGGAGAGTGAAAGAGGTGCCAAACACCGGAGGTGTTAAGCGCCTCTTGAGCGAGCACGTCAGCCCGCATCGAAAAAACGCCGGCAATGCGAGGGATGTCTGAGCGCGAAGCGCGAGTCCCCGAGCATAGGCGTTTTTGAATGGAGGGCAGACGAACGAGACGAAGCAACAAACCCTTTACAAGCGAAGGCTCTGCCCGGCCGCTAAGAATCTCTCCCGGAGAGTTCCTGGAGTATGCTGTCGGCGGCGGCGAGTTGGGCGTAGAAGTCTGCCCCGTAGGCGGCGATGATGGGTTCCCGTAAGAATTGATAGACCTTGACTCCCTCGCGGCGACCTTTTTCGAAGGCCTCGCGGCACAAAGTCCAGCGGTGCAGATTCAGAGCCTTGGACCCGTCGGAGAAGGTCACCTCCCGAATCGGATACAAGCGGCACGAAATCGGCTTCACGAAGTCACATTTGCCACAGATGTGAGTCCTTTCCACGGCGCACAGGCAGTTGCCGTCTTCAAAGAAGGTGTAGGCGCAAGGGCAGTCGGTGGTCTCGCAGACGGTCTTGTTGCCGGTGGCCTGCCGCGCCTCCACGCTGATTTCCATCAGCGGGGTCACCATATCGCCGTCGCCGTCTATCTCGAAGAAGCCCTTCGCAGCCACTGCGGCACGGCCGTCGGCTGTCATCAGCGGACTGAATGCGGGCCAGGCCTGCTCCAGCTGCCCATCCTCACCGGGAGCCAGCGGCGCCCCGCTCTCGCCTATCACGCAGCAGGCACCCTTGCAGTGCTCGTAGTCGCACGCAAAGTATTCGGTGAGGATTTCGTCGGAAATCAGGATATCGTTTATAGAAATCATTTCAGCCGGAAAGCCATATAGGTGATGGGCAGCCCTTCTGCAAGGAATTTCTGCTCGTAGTAGGTCTTGACGTTCAGGATGTCTTCTTCGGTGACGCGGCCGGTGCCGTAGATGTCGTTGTTGGCCTCCAGAATCTCCAAACCCTGCTCGCGGGCCACCTCCAGCGTGTATTCGTGCAGCAGCTGGCTGTCGGTCTTGAGGTTGATGATGCCGCCGGGTTTTAAGAACGCGCGATAGCGGTCCAGAAAAACCGGCGATGTCAGACGGCGGTTGGGGCTTTTGGGCTGCGGGTCGGCAAAGGTGATCCAGATTTCGTCTACCTCTCCGGGGGCGAAGATGCTCTTTATGAAATCGATTCTGGTGCGCAGGAAAGCGACGTTTGGCATCGCGTTCTCGGTGGCGTATTTGGCACCTTTCCAGAGCCTTGCGCCCTTGATGTCCACGCCTATATAGTTGATGTCGGGGTTTCGCAACGCCAGCGCAATAGTATATTCACCCTTGCCGCAGCCAAGCTCCAGCACTATGGGGTTGGTGTTGTGGAAAACCTCTTCTTTCCAGTGCCCCTTGAGGGGATGTTCTCCCTTGAGCATCTGATCTGTGGGGGGCTGAATCAGGCACTTGAAGGTCTCGTTCTGGGCAAACTTGAAGAGTTTGTTCTTGCTCATTTGCGTCGTCCTTTATATGTAAAACCGATGGCCTTTATTCGATCCAGGTCGGTTTCGTTCTTGCAGGAAATTATCACGCGCCACCGCCCGGGAAGGGTGTCGCAGCCTATATTGCGTCGCCATCCCCACTGATTGTCCAGATAGCTGCCGCGCCTTTTGAAAAGCACATTGGCGCCATCGCCAAGTGAGTTTTTCTGGCGGACATTGCTCACCACGGGAAAAGTCACCGTTTCGGAGAAAGTCTCAAAGTTGGGCGCGATTACGTCAAAAGTAATATCCGCCGTCTCCTTGACCCAATAATCGGAGTCAAAACGGCACACCACGGCGGTGTTGTACACAAAGCCGGAGTCCATAGGGAAATCAAAGCTATAGCCGCCGCGCAGCTCTTCCGGCGTAATTTCCTGCACAAGAGAGAACTCTTCGTACGGGTTGTCACAGCCGGCGGCCAGACACAGCAGCAGCGCCGCAAATATGGCTTTAAGCTTTGTTTTCATTACCACGGGGTCTGCGGTTGTTATTACGGCCGCCCTGCCACCGGCGGCCCCGGTCGCCTCGGGGGCGCTGTTCCTCTTTGGGTTTCTGCTCCTGCTGAGGACGGTTCTCCTCGCGGGGGCGCTGCTCTTCGCGAGGGCGGTTTTCTTCGCGGGGGCGCTGCTCGTTTCGCATCTGGCCCGATGCCTGCTGCCCTCCCTCGGAACGGCCTTTCTGGTCGTCTGACGGACGGCGGCGATCCCTGCCACGGCCGCGGTTCCGCTTGCGGCCGGTGGAGTCAAAGCGGGAGATGCTGTCGTCGCCCACCGCACTCACGAATTCGGGCGTGTCGTCGCTGCCCTTGGACTTTTCTATCACCGGATCGCCCTTCTTGCCCTGCCGGTTAAGCTCGCGGATCTGCATCACCTGCTCTGCCGAGAGGGGGAACATATTGGCCATATTGCTCTTGTCAAAAGAGAACCACATTGTGCCCACCAGCACGTCGGTCTTCACCAGATATGCCAGGCCGTCGCTGAAATCCAGCGGCTCGCGGGCGTCGGGAAGGCTCTTGCGGGCATCCAGATATGTAGAGGCCTCGTAGTTGATGCAGCATTTGAGTTTGCTGCACTGGCCGGCCAGTTTCTGCGGGTTCAGCGCCAGGTCCTGGCAGCGCGCCGCAGCGGTGGTTATGGACTTGAAATCGGCCATAAACTTGGAGCAGCACAGCGGCCGGCCGCAAACGCCTATGCCGCCAATCAAGCCCGCCTCCTGGCGTGCACCAATCTGCTTCATCTCTATGCGGATGTGGAACTCCTCGGCAAAATCCTTGATCAGTTGGCGGAAGTCCACGCGCTCGTCTGCTATGTAATAGAAGATGGCCTTGGTGCCGTCTCCCTGGAACTCCACGTCGCCTATCTTCATCTCCAGCCCAAGCCCGGCGGCAATCTGACGGGCACGGATCATTGTGCTCTGCTCCCGCGCAATGGCTTCCTGCCAACGCTCCAGATCCAGCGCCTTTGCCTTGCGGTAAATCTTCTTGAACTGATAGGTCTCCGGGTTTATCTTGCGGCGGATCATCTGGCGCAGCACCACCACCCCGCAGAGGGTCACAATGCCCAGATCGTGGCCGTTGGTGGCCTCAACCACCACCAGGTCGCCCTCTTTGAGCATCTGTCCCGATTCGTTGTGGTAGATGAGCTTGCGGGTGTTTTTGAACCTTACCTCGTAGAGGTCGGTGTATTTATCTTCGTCGATGCCCGCCAGCCAGTTGTAGTCAGACAACTTGCAGCAGCCGCGGTCGTAGGCCACCTGCAGCATACCGGTATTGTCGCGATCCACAATGCAGCCGCGCGAGCAATCGTGATTCTTATTGTCGTAGTCCATCGTTCTAAATGTATAAATAAAAGCGGTTGGCCAGGTCGGCAAAGATAAGTTTTGCCGACACGTTGCTATCCAGCAGGCGCAGCGCAGCATCCAGCGCATCTGCGGCCCTGCTGTAGAAAGTCTCTTTGATGCGGGGGACCATCCGCTCTATGAATTCTTTTTCGTCGTTGTTCAAAAAAGCTATGCTTTCCAGGCCCTGAGAGGTCACAAACATCTTCCTCACAAACCCCTCGGCTATCACGCACCACTGTTTCTGGCGGTCTTTGCCCATAGAGGCCAGCGCGTCCGCCACGTCCAGCACTCCGGTCAAGGTTTTGGAAAGGGCCGCTTCCAGCATCTCCTGCACAAGAAGCTCGTTCTGGCCGCTTTCGCCGGCATTTTCCACTGCAGAGAAAGCCTTGCCCACACTGCCGCCGGAGATAGTGGCAAAATCCATAGCCTCTTCTTTGCCGATGCCGTATTTCTGCTCAAGAATGGCCGCCATATCGCTGCGCTGCTCGGGCTGCAGACGGATAATCTGGCAGCGGGACAGCACGGTGGTGAGCATCTTCTCTATCTTGTGGGTAACCAGCAGGAACAGCGTCCCTGCGGGGGGCTCTTCCAGCAGTTTGAGCAGTTTGTTGGCAGAGTCGGAGTTCATTTTTTCCGGCTCCCAGATGACCTGGATCTTGTATTGCGACTCGTAGGGCTGCAGCGAGAGGGTGTTGGCAATCTCTTTGGCCTCCGCCACGGTAATGGCCCCCGCCTTGTTTTCTATGCCCAGGGCGGTGTAGAGGTCGTGGCTGTCAAAATAGGGATTCTCCTGCACCAGAGCGCTGAAGTCCCGGAGGAAATAGCTGCAGATGGGGGTCTTTTTCTCCGAGTCGGAGAGTTTGGGCGATGTGCTTATTGGAAAGCTGAAGTGCAGGTCGGGATAGGTCAGGTGCGCGTGGCGCCTGCAAGACGAGCACTCCCCGCAGCTGTCGCCGCCGGAGCGGTTGGTGCAGTTAAGGTATTGCGACAGAGCTATGGCAAAGGCCAGCGCGCCCATCCCCTCCTGCTCCACGAACAGCAGGGCGTGGCCCAGGCGGTTCTCGTCTACCATCCGGACCAGACGGGCCTTGAGGGCCTCATTGCCATATATCTCGCTAAAACGCATAACTTACAAAGATACTATCATTTCGCAGGATTTGCAATCGAAAGACAGTTTGAGTTTGCGGCCGGCGTTCACCAGGTACAGCGGCTCTTTAGCTTTCTGCGAAGGACGCAACTTGGGACACAGCCCCAGCTCGTATTTTATGCAGTAGCGGCTGCGCATCAGTTCTGCGTCCGCCACCGGCTTGATTTCGTAAGCATCCTCTACCTTCTCGTAGCCCAAATCCATCAGCACCTCCCTCGCCAAATGGTTCGCACAATTCGCCGAGTAGCTGGCGGTACCACCAGGGAGGCAGTTGCCTGCGGCGGATGTCGCCTTTTTGCGAGTTTCGTCTTCTCCCAGCCCTTCGCTGGCTACGAAAAAGCTTCGCTCCGGGCCAGTCGGCTCGTCGCGCCTGTTCCCTACGCGAACTTTTTCTGCGCAGAACGCGAAGGGCTGGCTTTTGACCGCTTCGGTACGAACATAGATCAGTTCGGCGGCGAGTTCACGGCGGAGAGCATTGAGAGCGGAAGCGGGATAGAACCGTACGGGACTCTGCTCCACCCTGTCGCACTTGAAGTCGAAATGGTCGGTGCGCTTGCCCATATTGCGGCGGATATTCTCCGCGGCGGCATCCTGCTTCTCTGCCAGCGGCGCATCTTCAGGCAGCGGCAACTCGGCCCGGAAACCGTCGGCATCCACCGCCACGGCATTCCCGGCGCCAAACACCACCTCCACATCAATCTTGCGGCGCGGCATATTGGCCTGCAGCTCCTTCTCGAACTTGATGTTGTAGTTGCGATAGACATAGTCGCCGGGAGCGATGCCGGCGGTGTCCTTCACCTCAACTTCCCGGCCCCGGACCACATCTGCCCTCATTCCTATAATCCCGTTCCCCGTCACAAACACCAATCCATCACCATTGCTGAGTGAATACTTTGCGATTTCGCTTTGGCGGCAGCTTGCTCCGCTCGTGGGATAACAATCGCCTGCAGGCGATAGCGCAGCGCGTGCGGGTAGGCCCTCAGAATAGCCAGCGCGGAGCGGTGGGGTTTGGGGCAGCGCCCCAGTATTATAGTTCTCCCTGGCCCGGAGCGAAGCTTTTTCGAAGCCGGAGCCGGGCAAGATAGTCACCGTACGCGGGCTGACGCGGACGACGTTGCCAATGTATTCTCCAAGGGATTTGGTGCTTTCCAGACTGTTCCAGCGATGCCGCTCCCCGTCTATGAAAAACTGCGTGTAGCCACGGTTGAAAGTGGCCTCGGGATTGGGAGAGAAACCGCCCTCCAGCGTGCCGCTGGAAGCCTTGACATACTCCGGCCGGCGGGCACAAATCTCGTCTATCCGTCCGCGGTAGTGCCGGCAGAGATTCTTGACATACGAGTCGTTCTTGAGCCGTCCCTCTATCTTGAAAGAGCATATGCCGGCATCGGCCAGCTCTTCAAGGCGGCCGTCCAGACGGTAGTCCTTGGGCGAAAGGATGGCTCTGTCACTGACCAGCACGCGACCGTCACCGTCCACCACGTCGTAGAGGCTGCGGCAAGCCTGGATGCAGGCGCCGCGGTTGGCGCTGCGACCGGCCAGATACTGGCTCAGATAGCAGTTGCCGCTGTAGCAGACGCAAATGGCCCCGTGTACAAAGAACTCCAGCTCTGTGTCGGGGACTGCTGCACGGATGGCGCGGATCTCGTCCAGCGAAAGCTGGCGTTCAAGAATCAGCCTCCTGAAGCCCAGGGAAGCGAGCGCCGCGGCCTGCTGCGGCGTGCGGATGGCACACTGCGTGGAGGCGTGCAGCTCGATGGGCGGCAGCTCCATACGGGTGATGCCGAGGTCCTGCACAATGAGTGCGTCCACCCCGGCATCGTACAGGTCCCAAATCATTTTCTGCGACTGCTCCAACTCGTCTTCATAGACTATGGTGTTTACCGTGGCGTAGATTCTTGCAGAGAATTTGTGGGCATAGGCCGTCAGGGAGGCGATGTCTTTGGTGGGATTCCCCGCCGCGGCGCGCGCCCCGAATGCCGGCCCTGCGATATATACGGCATCGGCACCGCAGTCAATCGCCGCGATGCCGATGTCACTGGTCTTAGCCGGAGCTAACAGCTCAAGCTTTACTGGTTGCATTTAAGCTCTTCCTCTACTTTATATTTGGCAACTGCGCCAAACTTGGGATCGCTGACAATCTGCTTGTAGTAAGAGCAGGCTTTTGCGCGGTCCTTGCGGCCTTCGTATGCGGTGGCCAGCTGATAGATGATCTGAGACTTGTCGTTTGCATTGGGAGCAAGTGCAAGATAAGCCTCGAATGCTGCGATTGCAGTGTCATACTGCTTGAGGTTGAGGGCGCTTATGCCAATGAGTTTCTCTGCATTGGGAGAATCCATAGCCTGAGCAGAACGCTGTGCATTTTCCATTGTGCCGCGGTTGTCCTTTGCCTTCTGGCAAGCGACTGCCTTTTTCAGGTAGCAGTTGGATATCTGCTTCATAGCATCCTTGGCCTCTGCTGTGCCTTCGCCTGCAACTTCCGCTGCCTTGGTGAAGGTCTCAACGGCTGCTTCGATATCGCCGCCGCCCACCAAAGCGTGACCCAGACGCATCATAGCCTTGGTGTTGGTGGAGTCAGCTGCCACAACTGCCTTGAAAGCCTCTGCAGCCTCTGCAAAGTTCTTGGCGTTGAGCATCGCACCGCCCTTTGCCATAAACATCTTGGGGACCAGACCCTCTGCGCGCTCTATGGCGTCGGGGTTGTTGTCATATTCGGTAGCGGTCTCTATCACCTTTTTGAAATTTGCTATGGCAGCGTCAAAATCGCTTTCTTCTGCAGCTGCTTCTCCGAGCTTCATATAAATCTGCGGAATGATATCCTGGCAGTCACCAACCACGTTGCTGGCTTCGTCTCCAAGGGTTTTTGCCATTTCGAGGCACTCCAGGAATTTAGGAAGCGCTTCTGCAAGATTGCCTTCGTTCACCATAGTGCCGGCCTCGTTGTAGAGGTTGACGGCGGTCTCAATGTCCTGTGCTTTTGCAAAGGAGAAAGTCGCCAGAGCGACAGCCAAAGTGAGAATTATCTTTTTCATAATGTCAGGTAAAATGTTTTTCAAAGTGACATAACAGCACAATGCGTGCCAAGCGTGACAAAGGTAAAAAAATTGTCTATTTCCGGCAAATCTTCCAGCCGACTGCGGCCACTATGATTGAGATTAGCGGAGAGAGTCGGAGATCTTCATACAAAACGCAAATATCTTATTTTCCTTACGCCTGCCTCAGGCAGAGGCTGCGGGCAAGGCCGCACAGGAGGGCTTTTGCGGGGCTGTCGGGGAAAGAGGCAAGCGCGGCCACCGCAAGATCGGTTTCTTTCTCGAGGACCTTCTGGGAATATTCGATGCCGCCGTTATCTTGCACGAAGGGCAGCACTTTGTTGAACCGGTCCGCCGCTATATCGGACACAACTGCGGCCCTGGCGACATCTCCGGCATTCTCAAACGCGCCTATCAGCGGCAGGGTGATTTTACGCTCCAGAATGTCCTGGCCTGTGGGTTTGCCTATATCCAGACCCGGAGAATAATCCAGGATGTCGTCCCGCATCTGGAACGCCAGCCCAAGGTGCAGGGCAAAGGCATCAATCGCCTCCAGCTGGGCAGCTGTGCAACCCACATTGCGCGCCCCGGATTTCATAGCGGCGCGGAACAGAGAAGAGGTCTTGTGGGCAATTATGTAGATGTAATCGTCCAGCGTGGTGTCCAGGCTCTCAGCCTTCTCTATCTGGAACATCTCCCCTTCTGCAAGGTCTCCCAGACACTCTGAGAAGTCCCGCAGGGTCGTTTTTTCGCAAGCATCTATAAGGGTTATCACGCCGCGCGAAAGCCAGTAGTCGCCCACCAGGACAGAAGCCGTGGGAGATATCAGGGCCCTTACCGTGGGGGCGCCGCGGCGGGTATCGCTCGCGTCAGCCACATCGTCGTGCAGCAGGGTTGCGGTGTGAATCATCTCTGAAGCCACCGCGCATCGTATGCTGGCCGGGGAACATATTCCGGAGCAAAGCCTGGAGGCGAGCATACACAGCATAGGGCGCAGTTGCTTGCCGCTGCGCCCTATGAGATATTCGTTTACTTTGTTCAGAACCGGTATCCTGGAGACAAGCGTCTCGGCGAAAAGCTTTTCAAAGGCTTTCCAGTCCTGTCCCAGATACTCTTTTACCGCCGCAATCATCTGTTAGAAAATATAGGCCAGGGATATTTGCAGGCAGCGGGCGTTGCGGCGCTCGATACCCTCTACCCTGTCTTTGTATGCCGTCAGGTTGGCCACGGGGCCAAAGTTCCAGTTGTAGTTTACGCTCAGCTGCAACGAATTCATAATGTCCAGGCCGCCGCCCACGCTGAGGCCGTACTCAAAGCGGTTGGCTTCTGTGGTCACGGTGCCCAGGGCATTGCCGGCAGCGGTGTCGCTGGTGTTGTTCATAAAGTCGTAGCCGATGCAAGGCGCCACCTGGATGAAGGGACGCAGGACTATCAGGTCCAGGCCCCACTGCAGGTTGAGGGGCATCTCCAGATAGCCCATAGTCCAGCGGGTGGCGTCGTCCACACGGGTGCCGCGGACGTTATATACCAGCTCGGGCTGGAAGCGGAGGCCGCTCCAGGTTCCGGTGCGGTAGCCCACGCCCACGTGATAGCCGGTGAAATTCTTGAAGAATGCACCGCTTAGCACGTCGTCAGAAATCACGGTGGCGACGTCCTTGTTCAAATCCATATTGGAGTTTGAGAGGCCGGCCTTTACCAGAAAGCCGCCCCGCGCAAACGCCGACAGGCTAAGCACCAGCGCCAGCGCGATGGTCAAAAGGCGTTTCATATTACAGAAGTGCATTCAGTTTTTCTACCAGTGCGCTCTTGGGGTTTGCGCCCACCAGGCGGTCCACCATCTGTCCGTCTTTGAAGAACAGGAAGGTAGGAATGTTGCGGATACCGAACTGAGTGGGGAATTCCTCGCTCTCGTCCACATCACACTTAGCCACAATTGCGCGGCCTTCAAATTCTGCTGCCAGTTCGTCCACTACGGGAGCCATTGCGCGGCAGGGGCCGCACCAGGTTGCCCAGAAATCTACAAGAACGGGCTTGCCACTGGCAAGTATCTCTTTGAAATTGGAATCGTTGATTACTTGTGCCATAATATGTACGTTTTAATTGATTATACTGTTTGTTCTATGTTCCACACAAAGGCGCGGACACCCACCTCTTTATTGCGCAGATCCAACTTGCGCACGGTGAGCAACAATTCGTCCACCTTGTCGTCTTCTATCACCGTCATAACGGCCGAATTCATCTCCGGCCAGGCGTGGGTCCCGCGGTGCGGCGTGCCGCCGTTGGTGCCGCGTCCCTGAACCTGCTCGAAAAAGGTAAAGCCGGCTATCTCGAGCTCGTCCAGCATATATTCCACACGGCCTGTATTGGCCTGATTGAACACTATAAAAACTGCTTTCATATCGGCTTATTTCTCCTCTTCGGGTTTAAGTTGCATAAAGATATACTCTTTGCGCTGGCGGCTGACCTTGTCGCGCTCGCCGTGGCGGCTCAGGACTGCATAGAATACCGGCACCACAATAAGGGTCACGAAGGTAGAAACCAGCAGACCGCCTATGACTACAATGCCCATAGGGTGCCACATCTCGCTGCCCTCGCCGGTGCTCAGGGCCATAGGAACCATACCCAGGATGGTCGTAAGGGCCGTCATAAGCACAGGGCGCAGACGCGAACGGCCCGACAGGGCCACGGCATCGTTGAGTTTATAACCCCTCTCCCTCATCAGGTTGATGTAGTCCACCAGCACGATACCGTTCTTGACCACGATACCCATAAGCATAATTACACCCAGGGCCCCGATAAGGTCAAGGGAGGTGTTGGTGATGAGCAAGGCCAGGATGACGCCGGTGATGGCGAAGGGGATGGCCAGCATAATGATTGCGGGTTTGGAGAAGGATTCAAACTGTGAAGCCATCACCACATAGACCAGCATCAGCACCATAAACAGCAGCATCAGCATATTGCCAAAGCTTTCCTGCTGCTCTTCGTAGTCTCCGGCCAGGGTATATGTCACGCCGTTGGGCATATTCATCTCGCTCATCACGCCGTTGATCTGCTGCGCCAGCTCTCCAAGGGAGACCTTGTATGGCGTGACGCTCACGCTCACATAGCGCTGCCGGCTCTTGTGCTCGATTTTGGGCGGGGCAAAATATTCGTTTACAGTGGCCACCTCGCTCAACTTCACACGACCTCCGGTAGGGGTAGGAATGGTGAGGTCCATAATGTCGGAGATACTGTTGCGGTTCTCCTCTTTAAGACGGACCACAATGTCGTATTCATCGCCGTCCTCTTTCAGGAAGCCCACGGTCTGGCCGCTGACGCGGTTGCGGATGTAGGTCGACACCAAAGATGAGCTGAGGCCCAGCTGCGACACTTTTTCCTTATCCACCACTACGTTAAGTTCGGGACGGTCTTTGTCGCGGCTGATTTTGATGTCGCGGGCGCCGGGCACCTTGTCGCGAATGGCCTCGCTGACATCGTTTGCAACGATATTGGTGGCATTGAAATCATAGCCATAAATTTCGACATTTACAGTAGAGGCGCCGCCACCGCCACCGAAACCGCTGGAAACCACGCACTGGAAACGGACTATCTCGGGATACTTGGATATCTCCTCGCGCAGCACCTCTGCAATCTCGAAAATCGAGCGCTTGCGCTCATTCTTCTTGACGCAGACAACCATCATAGAGATGGTGTTGTTGGTGGTATTGGAAAAGATGGCAGAAGTACCGCTGGCATCGTTGGTACCGGCCGTGGTAGCCAGGCGCTCCATCTCCGGGACAAGCTCCCAGAAGCGCTCTTCAAGGGTGCGTGCGGAGACCAGGGTCTGCTCTATCTTGGTTCCGTTCTGGAGTTCGATATTTATGCTTACGCGGCTGTTGTCGGTCTGCTGCATAAAGTCGGTGCCGATCTTGCCCGTGATCAGCGGTATCAGTGAAACGCCAAAGAGAACCAGTGCCAGAATCAGGGTGATTGCCTTATGGGCCAGGCACCAGCGCAGCAGGCGTGCATACGCATCGTCCACCTTGTCCAGGAAGCCCACCACATATTTCTGATACCAGCCCTTGGTGTTCTCCATATCCACCAGCTGGCCATTCTCGTCCACGGCCACCTTGCGGGGCTTGAGCAGTTTGGAGGCCAGCATCGGGGTCAGGGTGATAGCCACCAGGGTGGATGTCGCCACCACTATGGTCACAATCCAGCCGAGTTCCTTGAACAGAATGCCCGCCATACCCTTGAGCATAGTGAGCGGAATGAACACCGCGGCAATTACCAGAGTGGTTGCTATAACCGAAATCCACACTTCGTTGGTACCGTAGATGGCGGCATCGCGCGGCGAACTGCCCCGGTCGATATGCTTGGTAATGTTCTCCAAGACTACGATGGCGTCGTCCACCACCATACCGATGGCCACCGTGAGGGAGCAGAGCGATATGATGTTGAGCGAACTGCCAACCAGCCACAAATAGATGAATCCTACAATTAGGGCGATGGGGATGGTGATGCCGATGATGAAAGTGGCGCGCCACTTGCCCAGGAAGATGAACACCACCAGAACCACGAACAGCAGCGCGTAAAGGATCGATTCCTCCAGTGAATTGATGGAGTCTTCAATATCCTCGGAGGTATCGAACAGCACCTGTATCTGGACATCGTCCGGCAGGTTGTGCTTTATCTCCTCCATCTCCTTGCGCGCCTTGGCGCAAATCTGCACGGTGTTGGCGCCCGACTGCTTGGTGATGCGCATACGCACTCCGTCGCGGCCGTTGGTCTTCTCGTCCAGAGAAAGGTCTTTTATGGTATCACGCACTGTCGCCAGGTCCTTTACGAAGACCTTCTGGCCAGTGGCGGTCGTGGTCACCACGATATCCTCAATCTCGCGGCTCTGGGCATATTCGCTGCGGACTTCAAGATTGTACTGCTCCCGCTCCATCTTCACAACGCCGCTGGAGAGGTTCACGTTGTTGGCGCTGATGGCGCTTCCTATGGTCTCCAGGGGGATACCGAACGCATCCAGTTTCTGCTGGTCCACGTCAATATAGATGTAGCGGTCGGGGGCGCCGGAAATGGAAATGTTGCCGATGCCGTCCACACGGTTCAGCTGAGGGATGACCACGTCGTTGAGAATCTTCTCCAGACCGGCATAACTGTCGTCGGCGGTTATGGAGTAGTTGATGATGGGCGCAGCCGAAGAGCTGAACTTGAAAATATAAGGGTTGCTGCAACCGCTGGGCAGATTATCCTTGAGCATATCCACGAAACTGCGGATATCGTTCATAGCCTCGTCCAGGTCGGACCCCCACTCCATCTCCAGCAAAACAGTGGAATAGTTGTCCCTGGAGGTGGATGTCATCCTTTTGAGGTGGTCCACCGAGTTGAGGCTGTTCTCTACCAGCTTGGTGACATTCACCTCAACCTCAGATGCGCTCGCGCCCGGATAGGTCGTCATAACCGTGATATACGGCGGGTCCATCTCCGGGAAGCGGTCCACCGGCAGCTGCAGGAATGCAAACACACCGATGATTACAACCGCCACATAGATCAGGGCGGTGGTTACCGGTTTATCAATCGCTGTTTTATAAATGCTCATAGCGGACTCTCCTACTCGGTGACTTTTGCTATCTTAAGTTTGGCTCCGGGGATGAGCTTTTCGGCGCCGGTGGTAACCACCTCTACACCTTCGACCACCTCGTCAGAGATAACCTCTATCTTATCGTCAAAGCGCTGGCCAATCTGTACGAAAACACGTTTGGCCACACCGTCGTTGTTGATGTAGATATAGCGGTCGTTGGCGCCGGTGAGTTTCTGAACCGACTGGTAGGGCATCAGCAAAGCGGTGCTCTTGCCCATCTCCAGCGAGGTGCGGACATACATACCGGGGCGCAGGCGCTCGTCGCCGTTGGGAATCTTGACCTTGACATTGAAGGTATGGGAAGCCGCGTCAATGGTGGGATAAACTATCTCGATGGTGGCGGGGAACACGGTGTCGGGGTATATCTCAGAACGGATATCCACCTTCATACCGGCCTTTACCAGAGGATAATAAGTCTCCGGGATGGCCATCAGGGCCTTGAGAGTGTTCACCTGGGTGAGCACCAGAATCGGCTGGCCGCTGTAAAGCTCGCCGTCCTCATAGTTCTTGGCGGAAATTATGCCGGAGAACTGGGCGCGGACAAAGGTGTTCTGCTCCAGGAAACGGAGGTTCTCCTGAGTCTGGTCGTAGCTCAGCTTGGTCTGGTCGTAGGTCTGCTGCGACACTGCGCCGGAGGCAACCAGCGCCTCCAGACGGCTAAGCTCCAGCGCCAGGTTGGCGTAGGTGAGCTTGGTGGTGTTGTATTGCTGCTGATCCATTCTCACCAGAGTGGTACCGCGGACTACCCTGCTGCCGACATCCACATAAATATGCTCTATACGGCCCGTCACACTGGGGGCGACGCTCATCACCTGATACCCTTCGAGGGTGGTGGAAACGTCTATGGTGCGCATCACCTCCTGCGGATGAAGCACAGTCGTCTCTACAAGTTCTTCACGGACGGCTGTCTGCTGAGCGGCTCCCTTCTGCTGATTCTGGCAGGAGACGGTGGCAGCAAGCAATATACCGACCATCAAAATATAAATCTTCTTCATATATCTTTTCTATTTATTCAAGAGTTTTTCAAGTGCGATGCGGGCATTCAGGAACTCCATAATGGACTGCACGTAAGTGCTCTGGGCATTAATAAGAGTGGTGCCGGTGTTGGTGAGATCCATAGCGGAGGAATAACCCTGCTCGTAGCGGCGGGAGATGTTGTCAAACACCCTCTGGGTAACCTCCAGATTCTGTTTCTGGGCGTTGTAGGTGTCAAACGCCGTGGACAGGTTATAGCACAACTGGCTGTGCTGCACCATCAGCGACTGCTCGGTATCGTGCATTGTGTTCTGCTGCTTCTGATATGCCATACGGGCAGCCTGCACCTTCTTGGTCTGCTGCAGCGAGGTGAACAGAGGCACGGAAAGGGTGGCTCCCACCATATTCGGCGGGGTCATATTCATAACGTTAGCATCCTTGCTCAGATATTCCTTGTAGCTGTACTGATGATAAGCAGTCAGGCTGGGCAATCCGGCCATAATAGTGGCGTCCAGCTGCTTCTTTGCCAGTTCGGTGCTCTTGTTGGCCAGCTGCCAGGCATAGTTGCGCTCCAGGTCAAAATCTTCGCTTACCAGCTCCAGATAGTCGTCGGTTTCCATCAGACGGTCCAGGGTGTCGGTAAGTTCCAGCTCGGTGTCCACATCCACATCCAGCAGCAGCCTCATAGAGTTGTACGTCATCTCAATAGCGCGTTTGCTGCTGGCGATGCTGTTTTTAAGCTGCGCCACCTGTACCTCTATCTGGTCTGCCGCGGTTTGCTCGCTGGCACCGACTCTGACAGAAGTCATTGTCATATCGTGAAGCCTCTCGAGGCATTCAAGGTTGCGGCCCAGAAGATTCAGAACCTCCTCTGACACGAGTGCAGAAAGGTACAGTGTCTTAACCTGATTGGTGATATCCTGCTCGCTCTGCTGCAGCGAAATGTCAGACATCTTGTGTGAAATCTCGCTTATCTGGGTGTTGACCAGCAGTGCAGGAGTGAAAGTCAGACTGGAACGCAGGCCCAGGGTCACGTACGGAGGCATGGCGATGGTCATACCTCGCAGATCCATCTCGTAGCCCATAAAGTTAGAGTAATCGCCGCTGGCGCTAACCTGTGGCAGCATCTGTGCGATGGCGGCCCATTTGTTGGCCTTGGCAATCTTGACATCCAGGGCGGCGTTTGCCAGCGTGTTGTTGCGCTCTACCGCCAAATCCATAGCCTGCTGTAGCGAGAGCGAAAGCTTGTCTGCGGCAGAAACAGAAAAGGTGGAAACCGCCAGGGCAACTATAAGCTGCACCGCAATTCCCACCCTCTTTATATTGATTTTCATACTTTTAATTGATAATGAACGCCTTGGCACTGCAAAAAACACGCCAAGCAGCGCTCAAAATCAATCTAAACTGCGACTTAAACGACGATTTATCTCCACAAAACGCTCTTCGTTGAATTTGAACACTTTTCGGTCGTAGGTATAGAGGCCGTTGAGCTCGGTCTCGCAGTCTGTGGTCTGAGTGTAGATGGCACCCGAAATGCCCATCTCATCCACATTCTTGAGAATCTTTTTGGTAAGTGCCACATACCTGTCGGTCAGGGTCTCGGTATCACCTATAAGGCCGCGGTAACCCCAGCCTTCCTGCTGCCAGGTGTGGTCTGGAACGCACAGTCCCAGGCCGCCGTACTCGCCCACTACCACCACATAATCTTTATGGGGAGCGGTGTAAGGCAAAGGGTTTTCACTGTAGTTATGGAAGTCGATGATATCGCCGCAAGGGAACAGGTTGCCGCCGCTGGCGGGATTCACCAGGCGGGTCGGGTCAAGCAGCTTGGTGCGGGTAGCTACCTCCATAGTGTTGAACTGGCCCCAGGCCTCGTTGAAAGGCACCCACACTATGATGCAGGGGTGATTGTGCAACTGACCCATTATGCCGGTCCAGTCTTTCCAGTACTGGTCTATGCTTGCAGCCGAGCGGTTGGAGACAGCCTCCATCTCGGGAGCGAAATCGGCAGCAAACTCCCACTTGGGACTTGCCGCATAATCGCCTGAAGGCATATCCTGCCAAACCATCACGCCAAGGCGGTCGCAGTGGTAATACCAGCGGTCGGGCTCCACCTTCACGTGCTTGCGGATGGTGTTGAATCCCAGCTCTTTGGTGCGGATGATGTCAAATGCCAGAGCTTCGTCGGTGGGAGCGGTGTAAAGGCCGTCGGGCCACCAACCCTGGTCCAGAGTGCCGAAGCTGAATATAGGCTTGTTGTTCAATGCGATGCGCAGTGTGCCGAAGCCGTCTTTGTTTACAGAAACCTTGCGCATTGCGCCGTAGCTCTTTACCTGGTCCACAACCTTGCCGCCGTCCTTTACCGAAATCTTGAAATCGTAGAGGAACGGATCGTCAGGGGTCCAGGTTTTGGGCTCTTTGATCTTGATGTTGATATCTTTGCCCGCCTCGCCCTTGCCGGATGCAACCTGGCGGCTGCCGTCAAAAATCTTGACCTCAACGGTGCCGTTGCCGGTGGATGTGGCCGCATTTACACAGAAGGTGCTCAAATCCAGGTACGGGGTGATTTTCAGGTTGTTGATGTGGGTCTCTGCCACGGGCTCCAGCCATATTGTCTGCCAGATACCGGTCACGGGGGTATAGAAAATGCCGCTGTTCTCGTTGCGCTGCTTTCCTATAGCGTGGAAGTCGGCATCGGTTTTATCGGTGACTTTGATCACGATTTCATTCTCGCCCTTCTTGAGATATTCGGTGACATCTTCGCTGATGGATGTGAAACCGCCGGTATGCTTGCGCACGTACTCACCGTTGATCTTGATTTCTGCGACGCAGTCAATGCCGCCGCAGTTGAGCAGCACGTGCTGCTTGAGGTAACTGGCAGGGATTGTGACCTTGGTGGAATAGGTAATGCTGGAGTCCATACCCACTCGCTTGCCCACGCCGGAGAGAGCGCTCTCTACCGGGAACGGAACCAGAATTTTGCCCTTGCTGCCGTACATCTTATAGTCCCAGAAACCGTTCAGGTTCATCCACTTGCTGCGGACCATCTGCGGACGGGGATACTCGGGTAGGACATTTGTCGGGTCAAGATTTTCGCCCCACTCCGTCAGGATGTGGTCACCGGCAGGCGCCCAGTCGTAGGTTTCTTTTTTCTCGGTGCATGCAGCTACTGCCACCATAGCCGCCACTATCAGCAAAAATTTCTTCATATGCGTAATAAAAAAATAAAAGATCAGCTCACAAAGCTAATCTTTTATTCTTAAATATCAGTTATTTTCTGTTAGTCGCTGAGAGAGAAGCGGCAGAAAGCGGTGACCTTGGCCTCGGGATCAACACTCTTGATGTAATCCTTGACGCTGATCTTGCCTTCCATTACGAACTCCTGATTCTCCAGAGTCTGCTCCTTGAAGAATTTTGCAAGGCGACCCTTGGCGATGTTCTGGATCATACCCTCGTTGAGGTTAGCCTTCTGGGTCTCGGATACGGTAGCGATAATCTCGCGTGCCTGAGCTGCCTGAGCCTCGGTGAGCCAACCCTTTGCGGTATTGGAAGAGATGTGGTCGTCGCTGTCGCAGTGAGCCGGGTTGATGCCTGCTTTCTTGAGGGCATTGTCCACAGCCTTGCGAATCTGCTCTTCGCGGGTATTCTCTACAGCTACGGTCATCTCCTGCTCCACTACGTTGGCGGGAACGCTGGCCTCATCTACAGCAACGGGCTTCATGGAAGTCACCTGCAT
>JAFRRR010000070.1 GCA_017428035.1 Bacteroidales bacterium
AAAAGGGCCGGGACTCATAAACAGAGAGGAATACATCACATCCTCTGGATATTCGGCCACATATTTCTTGTGCGTCTCTATGAAATCTCCGGTTTCGGGATCGATGTCATAGCCCACCATAAACAGCAGCTCATATTTTGTGAACCGGGTGCCGGAGATGTGGCGCCATTCGCGGGTGTCGTCTGCCGTATATTGCTCGTCAAATAGTTGAGGTTCCCCGGAGGTCATATTTTCTGTGTCGGACAGGGCGGCTAGATACCACCAGCCGTCCAGAGCGCTGTCGTCATTATGAACCTCCGGCTCCTGGATGTCGGCGCAGGAGAGGGCCATCATAATAATCAAACCGTATGTAAGAAAGCGCTTCATACAAATACGACATTTATTTGTGTAAAGGTAATAATTTTTTGGAAATCGCTGTTTTTAACAATTATTTGTTTAAGTTTGTATAATGGAACAATTTTTAACAAAATTATAATGAAAAGACTATTTATTTTTACATTGTTCATTGCATTGGCTTTCAATGTCTATGCTCAGGAAGAAAAAGAGATGAAGAAAGGCTGGAGCTTTGGTCTGCTCCCCACAGCGACTTATTCTGTGGATAACGGATTCCAGGCCGGTGCCTTCGGTGATGTTTACAATTATGGAGATGGCTCTACCTATCCCGATCCTCTGCACAAGATCAGTTGGGAGGCTTCTTATTTTACCAAGAGTCATCGCGTTCGTCTTTATTTGGCGTACGATTCCAAGTATCTGATTCCCGGTATGCGTGTGAATGCGTCCGCGACATATATGACGGACCCTCTGTACAGTTTCTGGGGTTTCAACGGCCCTACAGCTGTCCAGGACTACAGCCTCTGGTCCAACAGAACCACTCTGCCCAACATTAACTATTACGGTATGAGCCGTCAGATGCTCCGTATCCTTGCAAACGTACAGGGCCGCATCACTGACAACCTCAACTGGGCCGCCGGTATAAACTACTGGGACTGGAAGCTGGGTGATATGAATGACCGTGGCGTAAAGAATAAAGAGACCGGTGAGACTCTTTTCTATGACAAAGACCTCACTCTCTTCAATAAATACCAGCAGCTGGGTGCCATCAAAGAAGATGAGGCAGACGGCGGCAAGGCACTCGAGATCAATGCGGGTCTGGTATATGACACCCGCGACATTGAGGCTGCTCCCAACCACGGAATATGGGCAGAGGCTTATCTGAACGGAAATGTTCTCGAACACAAGTATCTGAAGGCTTGTGCATACTTCCGTCACTATGTGGATATCCCTATCCACATCCCTGCAGGCGACCCGGTGTTTGCATATCGTCTGGCCTGGCAGCAGACTATTGCCGGTGAGACTCCTTTCTATATGATTCAGAACATCCCTCTGCTGGTGCAGCGCAATATGATTTCCGAGGGCTTCGGCAGCAGCGGCACCATCCGCGGTCTTCGCGAGAACCGCATCCTTACAGAAGGTATGGCCTGGGCAAATACAGAGCTCCGCATCAAGCTCGTTAAATTCACCCTTGCAAAACAGTATTTCTATATTGCCGTGAATCCGTTCTTCGATGCAGGTATCATCACCAAGCCCTACAGGCCTGACTTCCTGACCGGCAAGGTATACGACCCCGCATTGGCTGCATTCAAGGCAGTCAACGAGCCTGAACTGGTTGGTTACCAGGGCTTGATTTATGATGACAGCCACATCAAGGACCTTATCTACAGTGCCGGTGCAGGCCTCAAGATTGCGATGAACCAGAACTTCATCGTGTCTGCAGACTTTGCAAAGTGCTTCACTCCCGGCCTGGATGCAGGTCTCTGGATCGGTATCGGTATTAACTATCAGTTCTAATGGCCGCTATGAAAAAGGTTTTTCGTCTCGTTGCCATTGTACTGGTGACCCTTTCTCTCCAGAGCTGCCTGGCGGGCAAGTTTATGTGCAACTATGCTCTCAAACCCACTCCCCACGGTGTGGACGACATCGAGCGCACCCGTCATAAAGCCGATTCACTGTTGCCCGGCAGTACCAAATGGTACGACGACCTCAAGGCTGACGGCCTTCTCAAGGATACAACTATCGTCGGTTTCAACGACAAGAAGATTCACGCCTGCTTTGTGCCCGCCGCCAATCCCGCAAAGGCAAAAGGTACCGCCATCGTGGTGCACGGCTATACTGATAACCACTACGTGTTCCTCTACTTGGTGCGTATGTATCGTGATGACCTGAACTATAACGTGCTCTTCCCGGATCTGCAGTATCACGGTTATTCCGAGGGTGATGCAGTGCAGATGGGCTGGTTGGACCGTCTCGATTTAGAGAAATGGATAGATGTGGCCCATAATATCTTCAACGACGACTTTATGGTGCTCCACGGCGTATCGATGGGCGCTGCCACGGTTATGATGGCCAGTGGCGACCCGCTGCCGGAGTATGTTCGCTGCTTTGTGGAGGATTGCGGTTACTCGTCCGTATGGGATCAGTTCAAGACCAATCTCCACGACAGCTTCCACCTCCCTCCGTTCCCTATCCTCAACAGTGCCAGCATTGTTTGCAAGAGCCGCTACGGCTGGGGATTCAAGGAGGCTTCTTCTGTGAAGCAACTGGCCAAGTGCGATCGCCCTATGTATTTCATCCACGGCGATGCGGACGATTTTGTTCCCTTCGAGCACCTCTGGAAGAATTTCGCTGCCAAAACCCACGGCTACAAAGAGTACTGGGCTGTCCCCGGTGCCGTGCACGCAAACTCATATGCAAAATACCCCGAAGAGTATAAGGCCCGCGTAAAGGACTTCCTCAACAGGGTACACGGCTTGATGAAAAAGAAATAACATAATGACTAATAAATACATATTGGCTCTGGATCAGGGAACAAGCTCTTCCAGAGCCATTGTTTTCGACCACGACGGAAACATCCGCTCTACAGCGCAACAGGAGTTCACCCAGCACTTCCCCAAACCGGGCTGGGTGGAGCACGACCCTATGGAAATCTGGGCCAGCGAGGCTGCCGTTATTGCAGAGGCTATTTCCAAGATTGGCATCAACGGCCTGGACATCGCTGCCATAGGCATCACCAACCAGCGTGAAACCACCATTGTCTGGGACGCCGAGACCGGCGCTCCGGTATACAACGCCATCGTATGGCAGGACCGCCGCACCTCGGAGTTTTGCGATTCTCTGAAGGCAAAGGGGCTGGTGGACAAGATCCGCGAAAAGACGGGTCTCATAATTGACGCATATTTCTCCGGCACAAAAATCAAGTGGATTCTGGACAATGTCCCCGGTGCCCGCGAGAGGGCAGAGGCTGGCAAACTGCGCTTTGGCAATGTGGACAGCTGGCTGGTATGGCAGCTGACCCGCGGCGAGGTGCACGTTACCGATGTCTCCAACGCTTCCCGCACGATGTTGTTCAATATCAACACTCTGGAATGGGACCGTGAATTGATGGAGTTGCTTGGTATCCCGGCTTCTATGATGCCGCGCGTCTGCTCATCTTCTGAGGTATATGGCTACACGAAGACCACTATTTTTGCACACGAAGTCCCTATTGCGGGCATAGCCGGCGACCAGCAGGCGGCCCTCTTTGGCCAGATGTGTACTACTCCCGGTTCGGTTAAGAATACCTACGGCACCGGCTGTTTCTTGCTGATGAATACCGGCGAGAAGCCGATTCTCTCCAAGAACAACCTCCTCACCACCGTGGCGTGGAAGATTGGCGAAACTGTGAATTATGCGTTGGAAGGCTCCATCTTTGTGGGCGGCAGCGTGGTGCAGTGGCTGCGCGACGGCCTTGGCATCATCCGCTCGTCTTCTGAGATCGAGGCCCTGGCCACTTCAGTGCCCGACAACGGCGGCGTTTACTTTGTGCCCGCCCTGACCGGGATGGGCGCTCCCTACTGGGACCAGTATGCCCACGGTGTCATTTGCGGAATCACCCGCGGAACTACCGCAGCGCACATTGCCCGTGCCGCCCTGGAAGGTATAGCGTTCCAGACTATGGACATTGTCTCTGCAATGGAGCGCGATGCCGGCGTGCCTCTGGCAGAGCTCAAGGTAGACGGCGGAGCCTCCCGCAACAATCTTATGATGCAGTTCCAGTCCGATATCCTGGGTGCGAATGTTATCCGTCCCGAGGTCACCGAGACCACCGCTCTGGGCGCCTGCTATCTGGCCGGCCTTGCAGTGGGCTATTGGAGCAGTCTGGACGAGATCAAGCAGCAGTGGAAGGCAGAACGTACCTTCTCGCCTTCAGGAGCCGATATGACTGCCAGCAAAGATGGCTGGAAAGATGCAATTTCAAGAACCGTAACACGCAAGTAATATGACTCAGTATATTTTCGAATTCATCGGCACTCTGGTGCTGATTCTCTTGGGCGACGGCGTGTGCGCTGCCTGCTCTCTGAATTATTCCAAGGCTAAAGGCGCCGGCTGGGTGGTAATAGCCCTCGGATGGGGTCTGGCAGTAATGATGGGTGTGCTCATCGCGGGTCCCGTTTCAGGTGCCCACCTGAATCCCGCTGTGACCCTTGGCTTGGCCATCGCCGGCAAGTTCGAGTGGTCGCTGGTGCTGGGATATATCATCGCCCAGATGCTGGGCGGCTTCCTTGGTGCCGTGCTGGTATGGATATTCTATAAAGATCACTACAAGGCCACTGCAGATGAGCCTGACACTATCTTGGGAACATTCTGCACTATGCCCGCCATCAAGAACGGCTGGCGCAACTTCCTTTGCGAGGCCATTGCAACCTGCCTGCTGGTGTTTGTGATACTTGCACTGGGTACAAACGGCAACGCCTTCTCTATGGGCGGTACCGCGCTGGCAACAGGCGCGCTTGGCTCCTGGCCTGTGACCTGCCTGATTATGTCCATAGGTATGTCGCTGGGTGCAACCACCGGTTATGCCATTAATCCTGCCCGCGACCTCAGTCCCCGTCTGGCTCACGCCATCCTGCCCATCAAGGGCAAGCGCGACAGCGGCTGGTGGTACGCCTGGGTTCCCGTGTGCGGTCCCATCGTGGGCTGCGCAATGGCCGCCGGACTGTTCCTGCTGGTGTTCTAGCAAGTTCGGCGTGTGGGGCTGACAAATCCCGATTTTGGGGTAAGTCCCCGCAAATAATGGGGTAGGTGCGACAGAACCTGTCAGACCTACCCCATATTGTTTACCCCTATGCCCATATCCGGTGTAGGTCTCCGTTCATTCGTCGGACCTACCCCAAAGAGCTACAGCGTTGCGCCGGTCACGGCGTATTTTTCTTTGAGCAGTTCTACTACCGGCTCCATCGCCTTTGGAAAGACCTTGCGCAGGTCTATCTCGTCACTCTCAGACAGGACCTTCTTGAGCGCCCTCATAAAGTTGTCTTTGATTTCTGTGGCGAGGTTCACCTTGACTATGCCGTTTGCGATTGCTTCACGGACCTGGTCGTGAGGGATTCCTGAAGAGCCGTGAAGAACCAATGCTACAGGCGTGGCAGCGTGTATGGCCTTCAGGCGCGGGATGTCAAGATGGGGCGGGAGTTTGTAAAAACCGTGTGCAGAGCCTATCGAAACGGCAAGCGCGTCAACACCTGTGCGATTGACAAACTCTACCGCCTGCTCCGGGGTGGTGAAGCCGCCGCCCTGTTCCTGTCCCAGTTTGGCGACGTAGCCCAGCTCGGCCTCTACATTGGCGCCGTATGGCTTTGCCATCTCCACCGCTTTGGCGGATATGCTCACGTTCTCGTCGAAAGGCTTCTCGGAGGCGTCAATCATCACCGAGTCGAAGCCTTCGTCCAGGCATCTTTGCACCAGCTCCAGGCTGGGGCCGTGGTCCAGATGGATATATCCCTGAAGACCGTAGTCTTCCATAACCTGACGTCCCATCTTGTAGGCAGTGTGAAGCCCCATATAATCTATGGACGACCGGGTCAGCTGAAGCATCACCGGGGCATTCATCGCCTGGGCCGCGCGGGCCACGCAGGTAAGGGTTTCGTAATTATAAAAGTTTGTTGCCAGCACGGCGGTGCCTTTTGCCTGGCAGTCGTAAAGGACTTCTCTGATTGTTTTCATTTCGTTAAGATTTAATTGGCCGGCTTACGCTCTTCTTTGAGGGTGAGGCCCATAAAGAAGATGGCCAGCAGGCAGGCGGCTATTAGCAAAACGAATGTCCATCCCCAGCCGGCGTGGTGTGCCACCAGCCCGATGACGGTGTTGGCAAGGATGAATGTCCCTAGGAAGTATCCGAAGAATCCGGTGAGGCCGGCGGCAGTGCCGGCTGCATTCTTGGGGGCAAGGTCCAGCGCCTGGACGCCTATGAGCATCACGGGGCCATAAATGAAGAATCCAATGCCGATAAGGCTTATGATGACCACGGTGAGGTTGTCTATGAACAACCAGTACAGCACCACGAAGACCATAACCAGTGCCATGAAGATCATTGTGGGCAGGGCACGCTTGCCTTTGAACAGTTTGTCGGAGAGCCAGCCGCATAGCAGTGTGCCCGGAATAGCGGCAAATTCATAGGCGAAATAGGCCCAGCCGGCGCTCTTGAGGTCGATGCCTTTCTCTGTGAGGATAGTCGGCGCCCAGTCAAGGCAGCCGTAGCGCACCATATACACAAAGGCGTTTGCAAGGGCAATGAACCAGAGGAACTTGTTGTTAAGTACGTGATTGAAGAGAATCTCCTTGGTGGTGAGGGTGGTCTCGTGCTTCTCTGAATAGTTCTTGGGATAGTCATTGCGCCAGGCTTCCACCGACTGAAGGCCGCAGGACTGCGGCGTGTCGCGCAGCAGGATGTAGGCCAGCAGGGCTATGAACAGAGCCACCGCTGCCGGGAAGGCAAATGTGCCAATCAAGAAGTAAAGCTCGCTGTGGGTGCCGTAGAACCAGCTTCCAAACCAGGCGGCGCCGTAGGTGGCCATTGGGCCGACCAGCGCTCCGCCCACGTTGTGGGCGCAGTTCCAGATGCTCATCATTGTGCCGCGCTCGCCGGGCGAAAACCAGTGTGTCATCACACGGCCGCAGGGAGGCCAGCCCATTCCATTGAACCATCCCACTAGGGCGTTGAGCACGCCCATTACCACTATAGCCCACGTTTTGTGCTCGGCTCCTATCCATTGGATGGGGACTATCATAAAGCACATTGAAATGGCTGTAAGTATCAGTCCCAGAGGGAGGAAAACACGTGCGTTAGACCGATCGGAAACGCTGCCCATCAAGAACTTTGACAGGGCGTAGGCTGCCGCGTTAAGACCCAGCACAAAGCCAAGTTCGGTTTTTTCGAAACCGAGCGGTGCCATGGCCGGGATGGCCATTGAGAGGTTCTTTCGCACCAGATAGAATCCGGCGTAACCAATGAAAGCGCCCAGGAAAACCTGCAGGCGCAGCCTTTTGTACTTGGCATCTGCAGCGGGTCCGGTTTCGGCCGGTTTGTAGGCGGGTTGTTTGAGGAATTTAAGCATATCTAATCTTTATTTGTTTCTATCGCTTCTGCTAAAATAGATATGGGGTTGGTCACAGGGTAGCCGGTGGACATTTCTATCTGCCATTTGCAGGTCTCGCAGTCGCAGGCCACGACGTCGGGATTTACCGTTTTTATCTGGTCGAAGAGCTGTTTGCCTATTGCCTGGGAGGCCTCGTAGTTTTCGCGCTTGAAGCCGTAGGTGCCGGCGATGCCGCAGCAGGCGGAATCCAGCATAGTGAATTCCACGCCCGGAATCATCCTGAGCATTTTTTCGGAGAAGACACCCCAGCCCAGTTTCTCCATATGGCAAGGGGTGTGGTATGCCACTTTCTTGTGGAAATCGGGCTTGAAATGCAGCTCTGCGCCCTTCTCCAGCCGCTCGTAAATGAAGCGGGTGGCCATTATCACAAAGTCGCGTACCGCCGAGTTGTCCACGGCCAGCAGCGAGGGATATTCGTCGCGCAACGTCAAAGTACAGGTAGAGGAGGTGGTGAGCACCATCAGCCCTTTGTCCACCGCCTTTGAAAGAACCTTCACGTTGTGATTGGCGTTCTTTGTGGCTTCTGTCTTCATCCCGTTGGTGATCATAGCAATGCCGCAGCATTTCTCCTTTTCCAGCAGCTGCACGCCCACGCCCAGTGCGTTGAGCACTTTGACCAGGTCTTTGCCCAGGCGGGGATTGTTGTAGTTTACATAGCAGCCGTGGAAATATGCCACCTGCTCCGGGAAGGCTGCCTGTTCTTTTTCGTGGCGTCCCATCCACCCTTCAAAACTGCGGGCGCTATAGCTGGGGAAGGTGCGCCGCCTGTCAATCTTGAACATTGCATCCATCATCGTCTTGGTCACGCCAAGGCCCGTCACGGCATTTACAACGGGAGCGAATGGCCGTGCCAGATGCCCCATAAAGTCGGTGGATGCCAGCATACGGTCGCGCCACTTGACGGGCGAGTTGTCGTATTTGATGCGGGCGGCCTGAATCAGGTCGGCGACCTTTACGCCAGAGGGACAGGCCACTTCGCAGCGCTTGCAGTTGAGGCAGTATTTCAGGGCATAGTTAAAGAAGAAAGGGTCCTTTAGGCGAAGGCGTTCGCCGTCGGGGCCGGCCTGCTTGGGCCCGGGATAGAGGGGATTGACCTGCAACACAGGGCAGTATGCGGTGCATACGGTGCATTTCATGCACTCCTCAAAGTTGTGCGAACTTGAAGTATATTCCTGGAGTTTCATTCTGCTGTCTGTTTTAGGATTTGGTCTGCCACTTCCAGGGCGCTGCGGATGGCAAGTCCGCCGCCGGTGCCCAGTTCGGGGCGGGTTTCGCCCAGAATAGAACCTATCGCAAAGAGGTTCTTGATGGGCTCGCCCCCTTTAATGGCGTGCAGGCTGGCATCTGTGGTGACGCCGTATTTCATATAGGGCTGCTCGCGCATAAACTCGGGGTTGTACCAGTCGCTGCGGTCATCCGCCTGTTCCACGTCCAGCCCGAACACGGGTTCTGAGATTTCAAACGGATTGGAGCGCAGGCCCTTGGAAAAGAATGAACCGGAAGCCAGGATAAAGTTCTCCGCTTCCATAAAATGGTTGCCGAGATTGTGGGTCACTATGCTGTGGATGGACCCATCGTGGATGTGGGCGCCGGTGGCCTGGTCTCCCATAAGGTAGGTGCCGCCCAACAGCTCGTAGCGGCGCTTGAGCAGCATCTGGGTGCGGATTCCCGGAACTGAGGGCGGGAGGGTGCCGGTGAAGACCACTTGGGCGGGGATACCCTGGCGGATACGACTCAGCACCGAGGTGTCTTTAAGGCCGAATACTTGCGGCAAGATCACCGTGTCCTCGTCTCTGAGAAGAATTCGTATCTCTCGCACCACATTCTCCCAGACCAGGTCCATAGTGCGTGCAATCTGCACAGAGCGCATCTCGCTGGGGCTCTTTTCAAGATGCTCCAGTTCGGGGAGGCTCAGCAGCTGGACACGGCATTGAACGCCCTGTTTCTCCAGCCCCTCCTGCAGGAATCCGCAGAAGAAGTCGTGATAGCCGCTAAAGCTTACTATCAGGGCTTTATTCCCAATTTTTGTCTCCGGGAACAGACTGATATCTTCCAGTGAAAGAGTCGATTTCTTGAAAGTACCCATAGGCATAAGCCTGTAGCCGGGGTTGTAGTGCAGGGAGATGCCGGCCTGGGCAAAGAGGTCCACCACGCGCTGCGGGGCCTCTTCCATACTTTCAAGGCTTCCCGAGAAAAAGTGCAGGGCATTCTGGCCTTCGCTGATTATCGCGGTGCTTTTGCCGGCCATCTGGAGACTGATGCCCGCTGTAAGGCCGGCCAAGCCTCCACCTATAATGACTGTGTTGAATTTCATCCGATTATAAACCTAATACGTGTTTATAGACCCACTGTGTATACTCCGCCTCTCGCAGGGTGTCACCCCATCCGATGGGGAAGTTGCCCTTCCAGCGCTCCTGCAGGAACTCCTTGAGGTCGTCGCGTTCTTTATCGATGCATCCGTGTGCTTTGGCCAGCAGGCCTGCGGCACGGCAGGCGCAGAATTCTCCCTGGCAGGTACCCATTCCTATTCTGGTGCGGCGGCGAAGGTCGGTGAGGGTAGAGGCGTCCAACCTTTCGATGGCATTTTTGACCTCTCCTACCGAGACCTCTTCGCATTCGCAAATCAGCGCTTCGTCCAGACGGTCGCGGGTGCGGATGCGGGAAGCGCGGCTGCCCATACGGGCTGCTGCGGCTTTCTGGGCAGTGGAAGGCTTCTCCCAAATCTTTTGGGCGACTGCTTCGTACGACCCTTCTTCGCTGCCCGGCAGGGGGATGTCTGCCGTTTCGCAAGCCTTCTGTACAGCCAGTTTCCGGCATACCGCATCGGTGGCGATTTCTGCCATCAGGCGATATGTCATCAGCTTGCCGCCGGTGATGGTTATGAAGCCTTTGAGGCCGTCGCGCTCTTCGTGGTCCAGACAAACGATACCGCGGGAAATATTTCGCCCGCTGGGATCGTTGTCGGCGCTGACCAGCGGCCTTACGCCGGCATATGCGCGCAGGATTCGGGTAGAGGAGAGCGAAGGGGTCATCTTGGCACCTTCGGTGATCAGCAAGGTTACTTCGTCTGGAGTGACACTCACATTGTCACACTCATCAAACGGGATGCGGGTGGATGTCGTGCCAATTATGCACACGGTGTCTCCCGGCACCAGAATATCGGCGTTGGAAGGCTTGCGGCAGCGGTTAATCACCATATTGTTCACGCGGTGGGCAAACACCAGCAGTGCCCCTTTTGCAGGGAACATCCCGATATTTACGCCTGCCAGCGCCGCTATGTCGTGGCCCCAGATGCCGCCGGCATTCACCGTGACGGGAGCATAGAAGTCGCGCTCTTCGCCGGTGATGAGGTTGCGGGTGTGTACGCCTTTAATAGTGTCTCCCTCGCGGATGAAACCAGTCACTGTGGTGTGCAGGCGCACCTGGCCGCCGTGTAGCTTGGCATCCAGCATATTGGCGGCGCACAGGCGGAAGGGGTCCACGCTGCCGTCGGGCACCCTCACAGCTCCCGTAAGCTCGGGATTGACAGATGGTTCAAGCCGTTTTGCCAGTTCCGGGTCTATGATTTCTGCGCTGATACCCGCTTTTCTGCAGGCGTCCACGAATGTCTGTTGATATGCCAGGTCATCTTCGGGCAGGGTTATGAACAGGCCGTCGGTCTCGTCCACGCAGTGGGAAGCGATGCGGCGCAAGATCATATTCTCCTTGATGCACTCTTCGGCCGATTCGGGGTCATTGACGGCATAGCGGGCTCCGGAGTGGAGCAGGCCATGGTTGCGGCCGGTGGCGCCGGTGGCGATGTCGCTGCGCTCTATCAGCAGGGTCCTGAGGCCCCGCATTGCGCAGTCACGCTGCGTGCCCGCGCCGGTGATGCCGCCGCCAATGATTATTACATCAAATTCATTGTTGTTCATTGGTCTTATCTGTCAGAATACCAGTACACATCCGCCTCCGGGAGCCAGATGCACCGTGACTTTTCCATCCTTTACTTTGATCTCTTCTTTGCGGTAGTCCTGGCCGTTGCGGTGGGCGTTGACGCCGTCGCGCCAGAGTGTGGCAGAAGTGCCGTCCGCAGCCTCGAAAGGCAGCTCAAAGGTGATGTCGCGCTCGTTCCAGTCGGTCATAGCGGCCAGATACCATTTGCTGCCGCTGCGGCGGGCAATGGATATATACTGTGAGATGCGGCCGTCCAGGGCTATGGTTTCGTCCCATACGGTGGGGATGGAGGCGATAAAGCGGGTGCACTCTTCCTCTGCCTCATAGTTGGTGGGGGAGTCGCACAGCATTGTGAAGGGTGCGTCAAACACCACATACTCTGCCAGCTGGCGGCAGCGGGTGCCCTGGCTCATAGGCTCGTTGTCGCAAGGGAAGTAATTCGCCTTTATGGCGTTGCGCATAGCGCCCTGGGTATAGTCGCAGGGACCGGCCACCAGCCTGGTGAAGGGGATGGTGACGTCGTAGGTAACCTGGTCATATTCGGGACCCATCCATTTGAGCTGCTCCAGCCCGTTCACACCTTCGAAATTGAGGACGTTGGGCCAGGTGCGGGTCAGTCCGGCGGGTTTGAAGGCGCCGTGGAAATCCACAAACTGGTGATATTTGGCGGCGGTGCGGGCAGCCTTTTCGTAGAAGGCGACCATAGGCTGGTCGTCGCGGTTCATAAAGTCTATTTTCCAGCCGGCGATGCCCATCTCGCTGTAATGCTTGCAGACACCTTCCATATCGCGGTTGAAGGCCCAGTAGCCGGCCCAGAGGACCAGTCTTACGCCCTTGCTAATGGCGTAAGAACTAAGCATAGGCAGGTCTATCTCGGGCACCACCTGCATCAGGTCCGCCTGGAGATTTACGGCCCATCCTTCGTCCAGGATGACATATTCAATGCCGTGGGCCGCCGCGAAATCTATGTAATACTTGTATGTGTCATTGTTGATTCCCGATTTGAAATCGACTCCCTTGAGGTTCCAGTCGTTCCACCAGTCCCACGCAACTTTGCCGGGCTTTACCCAGGAGAAATCGCCCTCGGCCGGTTTGGCCAGACGCCAAACAAGGTCATTGTCGGCCAGCGAGGCATCGTCGTCGGTGATTACCGCCACCCTCCAGGGAAGTTCTTCGCCTTTCTCGCCCTTGTAAATATAAGGCTCGCGCGAGGTGACGATTCCTTGCAGCATATTGTGGCCGCCCTGGACAATGTCCTTGGGATAGCCGGCAAACATTGCCTTAAGGCAGGTGCCGCCGTCCAGGTTGGAGAGATACATTCCGGGATAATTCAGCAGGTCGGCTTCGGTGATGGCCACGCGCGGACCGGCAGTGGTCTCTATGGTGATGGGGAGAAAGGCGATGCGGGCAGCGTCCCACTGCGAGAGGTGGATATTGGCATAGAGATGCTCAAACGAGTTGAAGAACTGCTGCTCTATGGTGCCGCCGTCCCTGACATAGGGAATCCACGCCATAGGGTCGTCCGGGAAGTTGAATTCGGCAGTTTCGGAAGCGATTTCAACGCCCGTTTTGGTTACAAACCTATAGGCTACGCCGTCGTTTGACACGCGGAATACCAGATCGAACGGCTTTGCAACCAGAGTTATCTGGTTGTATTCATTCCTAAGTTCGCTCCGCTTGAAGTTCTGGGGAAACAGAGTTTCGGAAACACAGAGACCCTTTGCCTTGCGGAATTTTGCATTTTTGCCGTATACTGTGCCGTCGGTGAGCGTAAGAGCGATTTTAGAAGGGGCAATAAGCTGTTTGCCGTCTTTGGCTACGCTCCATAAAATGCTTTCGCCGCAGCTGATTGTTACATTGATTTTGCCGTCGGGAGACGATATGTTATAGTCCCTGGCATAAATGGTGACTGCGGTCAGGATTGCCGCCAGACAAATTAGAAATCTCTTCATATCGTTTTAATGGTTATTCGGCTTTGAAGTCAGCGTCCACGTAGTTGAACATACTTGCCACAACATTTGCAGAGAAACTGTGGGCTATGGGCACGATGGTGTCCCAGTCCAGTTTCCTGTATTTGGTGAGGGCATACACGGTGCCTGCGTTGAAGTTGTCGCCAGCGCCAATCGTGCTCACTACAGGCGTCTCCTGCGGAACGGGATAGCTGTTTCTGAAGCCGGGAGAGAATACTTCTGTCTCCCTGGCGCCCTTGGTGCAGATGAAATTCCTGCACAGCGGTGCGATGTGCTTTTCGTATACTTCTGCGGCGTTGTCGCTGCCGTAAAGGGCCTCTATATCTTCTGAAGATCCGCGCACAATGTCGCTAAGGGCAATATTCTCTTCTATCAGCGGCAGGGAGGTTTTGGCGTCGTGGCTCTTGCGGAAGTTGATGTCGTAATATACAGTGGCGCCGGCGGCCTTTGCCTTGCGGATAATGGCGCGGGTCTGCTCTCTGGTCTCGGGATTGATGGCGAAGAAAGAACCGAACAGCACAATGTCGCCCGGGCCAAAATCCAGCTCCGGAGCTTCAAAAGCAGGCAGGTTTAGGTCGCGGAAGAACTCATACTTGGCGTTGCGGTTCTCGTCCAGCATAGCCATTGATACTGTGCTCTGCCCCTTGGACCTTACCATTGCATCGGTGCTGACCCTGTTCTCTTTCATAAATGCAAACACTATATCTCCCACGGGGTCGTCGCCAATCTGTGACACCATTCTGAGCTTGACCTCAGGCAGGTCACGGCCAATTGTGCGGCCAAGAGATATCATTGCATTGAATGTTGATCCGCCGGGCACCGAGGCCTGCGGCTGCATATTCTGGAAAATAATGTCCAGAACGGTTTCGCCTATTCCAGTGATTGTCATAATTGTAGGATTAATTCCTACAAATCTACCTTTTTTTTACTATTTGTGCAAGAAGAAAAGGGCTACGCCCAACATCGTGACCGCGATTCCCGCCAATTCCCTGAGAGTGGGCTTTTTCTTGTTGATTAGCACGTCTGGAACCACTATCATCACCGGGGTCAGTGCCATAAGGGTAGAGGCGATTCCGGCATCGGCATAACGCACTGCAAGTAATGAGAGTGATACTCCGAAGGCCGGCCCGAACAGGGTCAGAAGGACTGAATATTTCATTCCTGCCTTGTCCCGGATGCCCCGTTTGAGATTGCCCAGCCCTTTTTGAATGGAAATCAAGATAAAGAATCCGGCAAATCCCACTATGGCGCGGATCATTGTAGAGGCAAATGGAAGCATCGCCTGCATAGCGGCGGGGGCGTCGGCTGGCAGCGCCGCGGAATAGTGCTCCATACCAATCTTGCTGAGCACCAGGCCCACGCCCTGTCCCACACCTGCTCCAATCCCAAGCAGGATTCCTTTGAGCGGAAGGGAAAGCTTGATGTGATGATCCTCTCCGCGGCTCAGGATGGAGATGGCAATACCGCTCAGGGTCACGGCCATTGCCAGCACAGAACGCCAGCTGAGTGACTCTCCCAGAAGGAAATACCCCGCCACGGCAGCGGCCGGCGGAGCCAGAGTCATAAGCAGCTGGCCGAAACGCGGCCCTATGGAGAGGTAGCAGTTGAACAGGCAAAAGTCTCCGAATACATATCCCACCAGAGCGGACAGCGCCAGCCACTGCCAGGCTTTTGCATTGGCAAATGCGGGATATGGATACCCGGTGGTGATCCACAGCAGCAGGCCCAGCAGGATTGCCGCAAGTGCCAGGCGTATCACATTGGTGACCATAGCGCCAATCCTGTGGCTGGCCTTGTCTGCAAACCAGGCAGAGAAGGTCCAGGAAACGGCCACCGCCAGTGCTATCAATTCTCCCAAGTGATTCATAACAGTTTGATGGCGTTTATGTTACGGCCGCAGGCGGCACCTTCGCGGCGAGCAGAATAGAATGCCGTAGCTGTATATGTATCGATGCCCGCAATCTGAATGTTGGCGGGAGATAATCCGGCCTTTTCAAGCAAGATCCGGTTGGCCTTGAAGAGATCTATGTGGTGGCCGCCGGACATTGGCGAGCCGTCGCCCGGGCCCATCTGCTGCCATATTCCGTCCATATCGAAACCGGCTGCGCGGAACTGTTCCACCACCTCTTCCCCGACCTGGAAACTGTCGGGACCAATGGCGGGGCCTATCACGGCCAGAAGATCTTTGGGATTTGTGCCGAAAGAGTCTTGCATTACGCCTATAGCTTCCTGAACAATGTTCATCACTGTTCCTTTCCACCCGGCGTGAACGGCGGCGATGGTTTTTGTGGCCGGGTCGTAGAGCAGTACAGGTACGCAGTCGGCTGTGCGAACTCCTATAGCTACCTCTTTCAGATTGGTTATGAACGCGTCATAACCCTCCAGATCTTCGCGGGTGAGGCCGGGCCTGTCGATTATCGCCACCTTCTTGCCGTGCACCTGATGTCCCTGGATAACCGGGCAGGGGAGTGCGGTATCGCGGCCGGCGGTGAATGCCTCTACTTCCGGCGCAAGATTGTATGTCAGCAATGCTTTTTTCACGGCGCTGCAAATCTACAAATATTGTCATATATTTGCGTCGTGAGCGATATATCAAATATCGGTAATTTTTTCATCCGGAGGATGAATACCAAGGGGCGGGTCAACGTTCCCGAAGTGCCGTCTTTGTCGCTTCCAATGACTGGTTTCCTCTACTTGATGCAGGGAGAAGTGTTGGCTGAGGTAGAAGGCAATCAATATATTTGCTATCCGGGTCATCTGCTGCTGATACCAGAAGGGAAGCCTTATTCTATCCGTTATTATGAAGATGTAGTAGGGTATACGGGCGGCTTCAAGGCAGATTTTATCTCAAGGCCCGAGTCGATTCTAAAGTGGGTGGCGCCAGTGCAGAAGGCTTTCTGGTTTGACGAAGCGGCTTTTGTGGGAGAACTGTTCAATATGATGGCCAATTGCTCTGAGAAGGGCGATACAGACTTTATTGTCAGGGGCCTTGACCTTTTGTTGTCCCGCATAAAGGTGCAGCCAACAGCCAAAATGCCCGCCGTTGTGTCAAACTTCCTTGAGAGCGTGTTTTCCGCTTCTACACCTCCGCGCCATCTTGAGGATTATGCCTCCGAGGCGTTTGTGACGGCCGGCCACCTAAACCGGATGGTAAAGCAGGCAACCGGCAAGAGCGTCGGCTCCTGGATAGGCATAGCCCGTATGGTTATGGCAAAGCGCCTGCTCAGTGAAACGGAACTCCCCGTGGCTCAGATAGCAACCAAGGTTGGCCTTGACGATTCGTCCTATTTTTCCAGGTTCTTCAAGCATCAGGTGGGTATGACGCCACTGGCTTTCAGAAAGAGAATGCACGAATTGTCCTGATTTCTGCGTATTACTTCCTAATCACTTTAATCGCGTTGCCTTACATTTGCTGCCAGTAAAAGGCAGAATATGAATTATAACGGCATTATTATAGGCGCGGCGGTTTTTACGTGCATCGGCATCTTTCATCCACTTGTAATAAAGTGTGAATATCGCTTTGGGAGGAAAATCTGGTGGGTGTTTCTGGCGCTTGGAGTACTTTGCACCTTGGCTTCGCTTTTTATACCTTCTTTCATTGGTTCTACAATCGCCGGGGCAGTGGCGTTTTCAAGTTTCTGGAGCATCCACGAGGTTTTCAAGCAGGAGAAGCGCGTGCTCAAGGGGTGGTTCCCAGAGAATCCTGCCCGTCACGACTATTATGAATCCAAACGAAAAGCTTGCTTATGAAACAATTTATATGCTTGTTGACTGCACTGTTGCTGAGCACTCAAATCTTTGCTCAGGATAAAAAACTGATCCGGGGCTTTGACGGCGGAATGATGATCCACAGCGGATTCCTCCGCGGGACAATCGACCCCATTGGCCTTGAGGCTTCAGGCGCCCCCTTTGGCGTGGGTGGCGTGGCCCGTCTGCATCTGGGTGATTTCTTTCGCATTGGCGGAGAAGGGTATATCTCAACCTTGAACCAGAACGGAAACGGAAGTTATGTAAAATACGGCTGGGGTGGCCTTGAGGGGGATATTTATTTCACCGCCGGACGATGGATGCCGTTTTTGGGAATGACTGTAGGCGGTGGCAGGGCCACAACATTGCTGATGAGCGAGACACCGGCAGAAGCCTGGAGAGCCATAGATGACACAATTTACAATAGCGAAGGATTTATGGCTTTTGACCCCTTCGTGGGTTGCGATTTCATAGTGTCACAGGCGATGCACCTGACACTCAAGGTGGATTATATGCATTCCCTGATGAGAGGCCACCAGACGCTACCCATCGGTCCCCGTGTCTATTTCGGTTTTCTGTTCTATCACTAGCCAGGCGGAGTGCGGAATACTTACCCCATAACCACGTCCAGCACCATCATCAGCGCGAACCCTATCGCAAAGCCTATAGTCGCAACATTGGAGTGCGCGCCCTGCGAGGCTTCGGGTACCAGCTCTTCTACCACTACATATAGCATTGCGCCGGCTGCGAAGGCCAGCATATAAGGCATTATTGGGGTCACGGCCGATGCCAGCAGCAATACCAGTGCCCCGCCTATCGGCTCCACAATGCCGCTCAGCGCCCCGACCCAGAAGGATTTCAGCCGGCTGTTCCCGGCCGCCCGCAGAGGCATTGATATGATGGCTCCTTCCGGAATATTCTGTATGGCAATACCCAGAGACAGCGCCAGCGCACCGGCGGCTGTCATACCTGCTCCACCGCTCAGGGCTCCAGCAATTGCGACACCCACCGCCATTCCTTCGGGGAAATTGTGGATTGTGACGGCCAGCGCCAGCATTGTGGTTTTGGAAAGCTTGCTCCTGGGACCCTCCGGCCCGCCCACGGGATGCAGGTGCGGGGTAATCTGATCTATCATCAGCAGAAAGGCAAAGCCGCCCAGCAGCCCTATGGTGGCTGGCCACACTCCGCCCAGTTCCATCCCCGGAATCAGCAGCGACCACACGGAGGCGGCGACCATAACGCCCGATGCAAAGCCCAGCAGTATCTTCTGCAGAAGGTCAGGTATCTCCTTCTTCATAAAGAAGACAAACGATGCACCCAATGCGGTGCCCAGGAAAGGAATCAGAAGTGCAGTGAGAGTAGGAGTCATTATTCGTTGCGTATAATCATTGCAAAACCGCCTCCGGGGGCCATATGGACTTTGATGCTGGATGATGAGTCTGCGACCTGATCTTCAATCACATAGTCGGTGGCCACTTTGTCGGCGTTGATGCCGTCGCGGAAAACCGTGCAGGTCCACTTGCCGGTTGGCAGGAAAGAGAAATCCACTTCCACGTCGCGGTCCTGCCAGGAGGTCATACCGCCAACATAGTAAACGCCGTCCTTTTCGCGCATAGTGACTATCCATTCGCCCACTTTGCCCGACAGTATTTTTGTGGAGTCAAACACAGTGGGCATAGAGGTTATGAAGCGCACCGTCTCCTCTTCTTGCAGATAGTCAGAAGGGGAGTCGCAAAGCATAGCCAGAGGCTCGTCATAGACTACATAGCAGGCGACCTGATGGCCGCGGGTGCCCTGGCTCATAGGCCGTTCGTTGATCTTGCGGAAATCGTTGCGGTTGGCGTTGCGCAACGCTCCGGGGGTGTAGTCCATCTGCCCGGCGGCCATACGGATGTAGGGGATCATCACATCGTTGCGCGGCAAATCCAGCTGGTCTGCGGTGTAGCCTTTGGCATTTTCAAGTCCCACGACGCCTTCGTAGTTAAGGACATTCGGCCAGGTGCGGCTAAGTCCCACGGGCTTGTAGATGCCGTGGTAGTCCAGCACCAGGTGGAGCTTTGCGGCCTTTTGTGCATACATCTCTATGCGGTTTACCATAGCGGCTTCCTGGTTGTCAAAAAAGTCAATCTTGAAGCCGGCCACGCCCATAGAAGCGTATTGCTCAAATACTTGGTCTGGATTCAGGCCAAGTACACTAGTGTTGCTCCAAAGCAGCAGGCCCACGCCCTTTTCGGCTGCATAACTGCACAGGCGGGGGATATCCATTTCAGGTATAGGGTGCAGAATATCTCCGTTTTTATACCAGCCTTCGTCTATCAAGACATATTTAACGCCGTGAGACGCTGCGAAATCGATATGATACAGATAGGCGTCGGTGTTGATTCCGGACTTGAAGTCCACGCCGTGCAGTTTGAAGTTGCTCCACCAGTCCCAGGTAGAGAAGCCGGGCTTGATCCAGGATACGTCTTCTATGCGGGAAGGGCTGGAAAGCTGATATACCATATTGTTCACCGGCAGGTCGCAGTCGCTGGCGCCGTAGGCCACGATGCGCCAGGGATAGGTGCGGGTGGCATCTGTGTCGCAGAGGTAATCCAGATATTTGCCGTTGGCGACCGATGTGTTTTCGGGGTACGGAGGGAATTCCGCTTCGAAGCCTTTTTCAGTGGTTTTCAGAAACATTCCGGGATAGTTCCTGATGTCCGATTCCATAAGCAGCAGACGGCCCTTGATGCCAAGGTCTATGTAGATTGGCATAAATGCCAGCCTTCCACGGGCCGTTTCGGTGTCGCCGCTTGTCACTGCTTCGTACGGGCTTTCAAATGAATTGCGGTAGCGGTCTCTTTCGCGGGTGGGGGAGTATGGTACCAGCATATTCACTGGGCGGGCAAACGAGAACTCGGCTGTTTCGCCGTTTATCCTTTTCTGCCCTTTGAGGTCGGTGATAAAGCGGTAGGCAACGCCGTCGTCATAGGCGCGCACCTCAATGGACCAACCGCCTTTCATCTTGACAACCATACGGTTGCAGTTGGCCTCAAAAGATGCCTGGCGGTAGAGCGGGGCCTCGATGTGCTCATTCAGCTTGCCTTTTGATACCTTGATTACCCGGGCGTCCGGGCCGATTTCTTTCCCGTCAATTGTGAGGCTCATACGGTTGGAGTCCATCACGGTTTCACCGTCCACGGCCAGGGTCCAGGTCGTGGCCCCTTTCCCTGCAGAAATGCTCATCTGCAGGCGTCCAGAAGGGCTGCTGACAGAATACACCTTGGCACTCAGCGAGGTGACCAGCAGTATGGCTAAAAGAGATACAACAATTCTTTTCATATTCTGATTACATCATTTGTCGTATAATAACTTTAATTCTCGGCAGCCGTTCAGGCAGGCCTGAAAGGTCTGTGTCGGAGAAGTGATAGGGGATTAGCACTTTTGTCGCAATCATATTGGCTGCATTTACACATTGATCCACAGTCATTGTATATGGCTGGTTCACCGGCAAGAAGGCGATGTCTATATCCTTGATGTCAGCCATCTCGGGAATATCTTCTGTGTCGCCTGCAATATATATTCGCAAGCCGTCCATCGTGAGCACAAAACCGTTGTCACGTCCCTTGGGATGGAACTGGGTGCGTCCTTCTGTATAATTGTAGGCCGGAACGGCTTCCAACTCAATTTCGCCAAATAATGTTTTTGAATTTCCATTGGACAGTGCAGTGCCGCGCCCCAGTGCTTCGGCGCAATTGGCATTGGTCACTATTTCGGTTTTGCTATCTTCTTCCAGCGCATCAATTGCCTCTTTGTCAAAATGGTCGCCGTGCTCGTGAGTGATCAATATCGCGTCGGCTTTTGCAAACTCTGTGGCATAGTCAGTAGGCTTTCCATAGCCGCCTACCGGGTCCACGTGAATGGTTTTGCCATTGTAAGAAATGGCCAGCGTGCCGTGCTTTATAAGGGTAATTACTACGGGGATACCGCTGTCGGTGGTGAAGGTTTCTACATCATATTGTGTTGTCGGCTTGGAACAAGCGGTCCAGTCCAGGTATCCGCCCTTCATATTATATACGGTATAGCCGGCCTTGACCAGGACCTTTGCGGCGGCAGCGCTGCGCTTTCCGCTGCGGCAGTAGATGGCCAGAGGGGTGGTCTTGGGAAAGGCGGCTTCCATCTGTGATAGGAAGTCATCGGAGCGCCAGTCATAGTTGCAGGCTAGTCTCAAATGGCCGTCTGCGTATTCCTCGGGTGTACGCACGTCCACAATAGCAATCTTGCTGTCGGTTATGATTTCTTCAAATTTATCAACGCCAACGCTTTTGTAATTGGCTTTGCAGGAGGTAAGTGTCAGTAATAGGGCGATAAGGGACATAAAAAGATTTTTCATACTTCAAAGTTACAAAATCGTACTAAATTTGTTGTAGATAATATATGAAGAAATGACTATTCAAGAAGCCATAAGGGCCAGGCACTCGGTCAGGAAGTATACCGGTCAGCCAATAGAGGCGGCCAAGGTTGAGGTGCTCCGCTCGGAGCTGGATAGGGCAAACGCAGAGAGCGGGCTCAACATCCAGCTGGTGCTCGAAGAGCCAAAGTCCTTCTCGAGCGGCATCTGGAAGTACGGGCAGTTCTCCGGCGTGAAGAACTATTTCGTGATGGCTGGGCCCAAAGGAAAGGATGCCGAAGTGAAGATTGGCTATTACGGCGAGAAGATGGTCATTTTGGCTCAGATGCTTGGCCTGAACACTTGCTGGGTCGGGCTCACGTACAAGAAGATTCCGGGGACATATGAGCTGCGGGGCGCTGATGTGGTGCATTGCGTGATTGCCCTCGGGTACGGCGTGAATGAAGGGGTGCAGCATCCTCTGAAGGATGCCGGGCGGTTTTATGAGTCTGACGGCCCTGCTCCGGAGTGGTTCCTGAAAGGGCTGGAGATGGCATTGCTGGCACCGACTGCTGTCAATCAGCAGAAATTCAAGTTTATCCTGCACAATGGCTGCAAGGTAGAGGCCTGGCCGTTGCCGTCAATCTACGGATACACAATGATCGATCTGGGCATCGTTAAGTATCACTTCGAGGTGGGGGCGGGAAAAGAGAATTTTGAATGGATGTAGTCTATTGGGAGTTCTTCTGCTTCTCCTCTGCCCGGTAGGATAAGTACATCGCTAGAATACCCAATGCATTGGAGAGAATCCCCAGGATTTTACCTGCTTCCCAGCCGGGAGAAATAAGCCAGAATATCAGCAGAACTGCGAAAAGCACTCCGAGAACGAGTTGCATTTTTTGTCTTTTGTTCATATTCAATATCATTAATCGGTACAAATATAAACAAAAGAGTTAATGCGCATTCCCGGCGGGATTGAGTACGCCCTGGTGGGCTGAGCGTTTGTTTGCCCATCGATTATTTGTATTTTTGTGGAACGATAATTTGCTGTCGCAAAATGCGACATCAAGAGAAAATGACCCGATCATTGAACTGATTATGAGCGAAGAATTGAAGGTGCTGACTCCTGGTACGGTCCTCATTGATCAACACGTAGAGAAAATGATATATACTATTCGTGGAGTCCAGGTCATTCTTGACCAGGATCTTGCGAAACTATATGGTGTGGAAACCAGAAGGCTCAACGAACAGGTTAAGCGCAATATCAGCCGTTTTCCGGAAGACTTCATGTTCCAGCTCACATCAATAGAGTTCACAAACTTGAAATCGCAAAATGCGACATCAAGTTGGGGCGGACGTAGAAAGCTGCCCAATGCTTTTACTGAACTCGGAGTATCAATGCTCAGCAGTGTTCTTTCTTCCGAGACTGCCATCCAGGCCAATGTCCAAATCATGCGGGCATTCGCTGCTATGCGCCGCTTCCTTGTATCCAACGCCAATGTTTTCCAACGTCTTGAGAACCTGGAATACAAACAGATTGCCACGGACCAGAAAGTGGAGAAACTATATGAGAAGTTGGAAGAAGGAAAATTGGAACCTAAACAGGGCATCTTCTTCGAGGGCCAGATATTCGATGCATATAGTTTCGTCTGCAACCTGATAAAACAAGCAACCCGGGAAGTCATCCTCTTCGACAACTATGTTGATGAAACCGTCTTGGCCCTTCTGGACAAGCGCTCTTCCGGAGTGAAGGCGACCATCTTCACAAAACAAATCTCTCAACAACTCCAACTCGACCTGACCCGACACAACGCCCAATATGCTCCCGTTGATATAAAATCATTCAGCAAGGCGCACGACAGATTCCTTATTATTGATGACAAAGTCTATCACATCGGCGCATCGCTCAAAGACCTTGGCAAGAAATGGTTCGCGTTCTCGCTGATGAATGACATAGCGCCTGCAGACCTGATTGAAAAGGTGTAGGAACAATTGATGATGTGAAGTATGTTTGTGTGTTTTGAAATATGAGTAAAGCAACAGTGATATGAAAAGGCTGGCAATACTCCTTCTTCTCATTTTTCCCTTCCTGTTAGCGTGTTCAAGAAAGGAGAATCTGGACCCGTCGGGAGAGCCGCAGGTGCGGGTGCAATCGGTATCTGTCATTCCGACATCGAAGGATCTGGCCATTGGCGAGACTGTACAGCTCGGCGCGACAGTCTCTCCTTCCAACGCCACAAAGAAAGATATCACTTGGTCAAGCTCCAAGTCTTCCGTGGCAACTGTGAGTTCATCCGGTCTGGTCACGGCGGTCAGTGAGGGAACAACGACGATTACTGCAGCAGCTGATGGAAAAAAGGGCACGTGCTCAATATCTGTTAGCAAAGCTTATGTCGCGGTGGTGGAAGTTATGCTCGAGAAGGCGGAATTGTCTCTGTATGAAGGCGATGAGGTAACGCTGGCCGCTACTGCCCTGCCGGAGGAAGCAAGCGACAAGACGATTAGCTGGAGTTCATCAGACAATTCAGTCGCGACAGTTGAGTCCGGAAAAGTAAAGGCTCTAAGCGAAGGAACGGCTACGATTACCGCCTCTGCCGGTGCCGTCAAGGCGGAGTGCAAGGTGACTGTTTCAATGAAAAATGAGGCCGTCGCCATCACCGACCTTAAGCCGGTGGACATCCTGCCGATTGTCGGACAGATTGAGGTGGGAGACAAGAACGCCTATGACCATATCGAACATCTCAGGCTCGCGGAAGCCACGAGAATCCGGGATATGATGTGGGAATATGGCGCAGGAAGTCATTCGATAGAAGAGTACCGGCAACTTATGGGGCGGTTGATTGTGGGTATGAGAGGTGAGGTCCCTTTGGCATATGACAATTATGAGATAATCGGCAATGCTGTTTTTCATGATAACGGAAGTGATCATGCTCATACAGAGTGGAATACCCTGACAGTTTTATTGAAGCATTCAGATTTGAAGATTGTAGGTGAAACTATGGCGACAAGCTGGCAATCTAATCTGATTGAATACTGTAAGGCATTCCCGAATACGATCGATATTATTGGGTGCTCCTCATATTCAGATGCTTCTAATAAATCCAACTACGAGAAATATTTGTTGAAGGATGATATTCTTGATCTTTCTAAGATGAAGAACTTTATCATTTTTGCAGCGGGTACCAATATCGAGCATCCTTCTGGCATTACTAAGAATAAGATCTATAACGGAGACTATGATGCGGATGAACAGGGCAAGTATTCTCTTTGCTCAATGGCGAATTCAGACAAGAATACACAACCCGGTTCCCATCTCTTTGTTACGGTGGCAACCGATTCGGATGGAGATATTGACCAGACTAACGAGATATACGAATCCAGCAAATTCCCTATTGGCTTTGCAAATGATGTATTATTCTCGGGGCGCGCATTCCCCCGTCACTCTACGATGGGAGGAGGGAGAATTGAGGCAGAATCTGGCAAGTACGCAACTTCGCATACCAACTACGTGAACGTAGCTATGATGGGCATCTGCTTCCAGCTCTATGCAGAGGTGAAGGATGCGGACGAACTGCTGGAAATGGTCCGCTCTACCTGCCTGACAGATCACATCCGCTTCGAAGGGCAGGATCAGCCGTTGCAACTCATCAACCACGCCGGCTTCATCAAAAAATATCTCACCCCTCAGAACCTGCCTGCAGCCATCTCCGACGGAGAAACAATCTCTCTTGACAAGGGCTACTACAAGGGAGTCCTCTTCAGCATCCCCGGCGCCGAGGTCAAGATAGGCGGTGAGTGGGTCGCCTTCGACAACAAAAACAGGGACGTCATCTTGTCCCAGAATCCTATGACCCAGGAATGGCGTCTCAACGGCGACCTTCTCAAGAGATACGGCTACACCTCCGGTCAGACTGTAGAGGGTCAGGTTATCATCGTTGACGACAACTGGGGCGGCCTGCGGCTGGAGGTGCCTCTGGCAGTTCAGCTTAAGTAGGGGAGTGGCTTCCCGGGCAAGGTCGTCTCAAAAGGAGAGGATCTTGCCCGATTGGCGGGATTGTGCTCGGCCGCTGGCGCGTCCTGCGCATTCCCTCGGTCACCGAGAGCAAAGCAAATAGGGGCGAGGCTGCGCCTCTTTTTCCGTGTAGCCAGCGGGCAGGCCGAAAGCGAGCTTTCGGCTGCCGCCGGCTACACAAAAAACGCCGCACTTTCGTGCGGCGCCCTATTTGCTTTGCATAGCGCGGTGAGTGAGGGATTCGAACCCCCGGTACGTTGCCGTACACCTGTTTTCGAGGCAGGCTCCTTCAACCACTCGGACAACTCACCTTAATATAAAGGGTATGGTTGCTAACGCTTCCATACCCTTAGTCTGGATGACTGGACTTGAACCAGCGACCTCCTGGTCCCTAACCAGGTGCGCTACCAACTGCGCCACATCCAGGGATTCGCGGAGAGAGCGAGATTCGAACTCGCGATACCCTTTGGGGGTACACACGCTTTCCAGGCGTGCCTCTTCAGCCACTCGAGCATCTCTCCCCCGAAAAGGACTGCAAATATAGACAAATTATTTAAAAAGTGAACTTTTTTATGCTAAATGTTGCAAAACGTCTATAAGTAAGTCCCAAAATTTGTCCACAGTGGACAGTTCCAGCCTCTCGTCAGGTGAGTGGACGCCCAGAATCGTGGGCCCGAAGGAGATCATATCCAGGTCGGGATATTTGCCCTGGAACAGGCCGCACTCAAGTCCGGCGTGGATGGCACGCACAATGGGTTCTTCTTTGAACAGCCGCTTGTAGCTCTCCACGGTGGTTTTGAGAATGGGCGACTTGGTGTCGGGCTTCCATCCCGGATATTCGCCTTCGTGAGTCACTTCTGCGCCGGCCAGCGCAAAGCAGGCCTCGAAACGCTGTGATGCATATTTGCGTGAGGAGTTGATGGCACTCCTCTGGCTGCTGCCCACGCGGATGATGTTGTCGGGCAGCATCTTCACAGAAGCAAGGTTGGAGGATGTCTCCACCAGTCCCTTGACTTCGCTGCTCATAGCCAGCACGCCGTGGGGCGCTGCATTAAGGGCGGCAATCAGGCAATATGCGGTGTTGGTATCAATAATGTCACCCTTCCAGGTGAGAGGTTCTGCAGAAAAAACAAGGCCGGGGTCGGTGGCCGCATATTCGTCGGCCATTTCGCGTGCAAGGCGGTTGAAAGTAGAAACGATGGCGTCTTCATTTTCTTCTGTGAAGGCGATGGTGGCGTGTGCCTCGCGGGCAATGGCGTTGCGTTTGTTGCCGCCGTCAATCTCGCAAAGCTCTATGTCATAGTCCAAAGCCTCGTAGAGGAAGCGTGCCATACAACGCACTGCATTTGCCCTTTTCTTGTCGATGTCGTCGCCGCTGTGGCCGCCGATACCGCCGGTAACGGAAAACTTGGTGGCCAGCATACCCTCGGGCAGAGGGCAAGGGACATATTTGAAATTGGCGGTGGTGTCAATGCCGCCGGCGCAGCCTATGAACAGCTGCCCCCAGTCTTCGGAATCCAGGTTGATGAGGATCTTGCCGGTGAAAAATCCTTTTTCAAGGGCAAATGCGCCGTCCAGCCCGGTCTCTTCAGAAACGGTGAAGAGGCACTCTATCTTGCCAAGTTTCAGGCTCTTGTCGTCAAGAATCGCCAGCTCGCTGGCTATGCCTATGCCGTCGTCGGCACCCAGTGTGGTGCCCTGGGCCTTCATCCAGCCGTCCTCAATCACGGTTTTGATTTCATCCTTGGCAAAGTCGTGCTCCACGCCGCCGTTCTTTTCGCAAACCATATCCTGATGGCTCTGCAGAACAACCGTGGGCCAGCTCTCGCACCCTTCGGATGCGGGCCTGGTGATGAGCACGTTGCCCACCTTGTCGCGCTTGGTTTCCAGACCGCGGCTGCGGCCGAATTCCATCAAATATTCAATAATCTGCTCTTCGTGACCCGATTCGCGCGGAATGCGCAGGATGTCACGGAAAAAAGGTAATACTTTCATATGATTTATTGGCAAAGGATGCGTTTCAGGTCGCTGATGTACTTCTTGAAAGTACGGTCGGTGTCCAGCAGGTCGTTGACTGTGTTATACGAGTGCAGCACCGTGGCGTGGTCGCGGCCGCCAATCTGGCTTCCGATGTACGAGAGGGAAGTGTTGGTGAGGGTGCGGCTCAGGTACATCGCAATCTGGCGTGCCTGGGCAACCTCTCTCTTGCGGCTCTTGCTGGCCATCTGCTCGGGAGAAATCTTGAAGTAATCGCAAACCACGCTGGAAATCTTGGAAACGGTGATTTCGTTTTGCGGGGTCTGGACAATTTTCTCTATGAGGTCGTGTGCCAGCTCCATAGTCATCTCCTTCTTGGTGAAGGTGGCCTGGGCAATCAGGGTCACGATGGTGCCCTCCAGCTCGCGGATGTTACCCTTTACATTCTGGGCGATGTATTCCAGAATCTCGTCGGGAATCTCCACGCCGCCCCTGAGGCACTTGGACTTGAGAATGGCAAGCTTGGTGGCATAGTCGGGCATTGATAGCTCAACCGAAAGACCCCATTTGAAGCGGGAGAGGAGCCTCTGCTCCAGGCCTGCCAGCTCTACCGGCGGCTTGTCGGAGGTCAGGATCAGCTGCTTCTGCGACTGGTGCAGATAGTTGAAAATCTGGAACAGCGCCTTTTGTGAACCCGATTTCTCTGCAAACTCGTGGACGTCGTCTATGATCAGGACGTCGATGGCCTGGTAGACCCGGAGAAAGTCCGTGATCTGGCGGTTGATGCCCACGGTGTCCATATACTGCGCCACGAAGGTGTTGGCGTTGATGTAGCGGACAATCTTGTCGGGGAATTTGTCTTTGGTGGCAATGCCTATGGCCTGGGCAAGGTGGGTTTTTCCCAAACCGGGACCTCCATATATAAATAGAGGGTTGAAAGGATTTTTGCCGGGGTCGCTGGCAATGGAGAGGCCGGCGGAATATCCAAGGCGGTTGCAGTCGCCCACCACGAAATTGTCAAAGTCGTAGTTAGGATTCAGATGCGGGTCAATTTTGACCTTCTGTATGCCGGGAATGGCGTATGCGCTGCCGTTGTAACGCTGCGCTTCGCCCGAGAGGACCACGGCCCGGTTTTCGGGGGTTTCGCGACCGTTTTCCAAAGAACGGACATAACTGTCGCCCACAACCCGGACACTGTAGATAAGACGGAACCCGTTGCCTATGACAAGCGTGAGAACTTTGAGCAGAAGATCGCTGTAGTGAGTGTCAATGTGCTCGCGGACATAGTGTGAAGGAACCTCCAGGGTAAGGGTCTTCCCGACCAGGCTCTTTGCCCTTATGGGGGCGAACCAGGTCTTGAATCCTTCCTCTGAGGTGTTGTCTTTAATAATGGACAAACACCGGTCCCAAACCGCTATGTGATCTTGCTTTGTCATTGGTGTTATTTGCCAACACAAAGCTGGTTGAAAAAAAGATAAATAAAAAATCAAAAAACGCTTGCAAAATTCAGAAAAACTATAACTGCCTGATTAACAATTTGAAATTTTTGTGCGCTTGTAATTGGCTGTGCATCAGCGTTTTATTAATTACTCATTTATATATCCCCTTGATATCACGAGGGTTAACTTCAATTAAAGAAATTTTATTTTTTTTTGATTTCAAAATTCTCTATTTTAACCACGAAACACCCCGGAAATTTCTCATTTAATCTGGATGCCGCGTCAGAGGCTTCCCGGTCGGTTTTGTAGATTCCGACGGTGTATTTATACACGTTGCCGACCTTGAAACTGTGGATGTTTTTCTCTCCTTTGAACTGGGGCGCTCCGGACTCCAGTTCCTTGGAAACAGCAAAGATTTGCACAGCGTAGAAATTGCCGTCTGCAGGGTTCTCCACTTCTGCCTTTTCCACCACTTTGGGTTCGCTTTCCTGAACGGGCGGCGCCGGCTCTGCCTTTTCTGGCTTTTTCTCGGTGGTGTTCTGGCTGCCGGTGCTGCCTTCGTACTGCTTCTTGAATTGCTTGAAGGCGTTGAAAAGGCATCCGGCAATCTCGTCACGCTTGGTCTTTGAGGCCAGGGTGGCGCGGTCGCTGGCATTGCTTATAAAGCCGAGCTCTACCAGCACCGACGGCATAGTGGTGCGCCACAGCACCACGAAACCGCCCTGCTTGATGCCCCGGTTGGTTGAGATGGGGCCCTTGTGCAATTCTTTCTGGCACAATTCGGCAAATATCAGGCTTTGCTCTATATATGCGTTCTGCATAAGATTGAAGAGGATGTAGCTCTCGGTGTCATTGGGGTCGAAACCCTGGTACCGGGTGTTGTGGTCATCCTCCAGCAGAATCACGGAATTCTCCCGCTTGCACACCTCCATATTGGCGGCGTTCTGGTTCATACCCATTATCCAGGTTTCACTGCCGGTAGGGGCCTTGGAGGTCTTGGGCACCGAGTTGCAGTGGACGGAGATGAACAGGTCTGCGTGGTTTTTATTAGCAATGTCGGCGCGTTGGTACAGCGGGATGAAGACATCCTTGTCGCGGGTGTAAATCACTTTTACGCCGGGATATTCTTTCTTGATGCGTTCGCCAAGCTTGAGAGCGACGTCCAGTGCCACGTTCTTTTCCAACAATTTTCCGTCGGTAGAGATGGCTCCGGCGTCGTGTCCGCCGTGTCCGGCGTCTATCACCACCTTTTTCAGCCGAACGCCGTCCGCCGCCGCCGAAAGGGTGGTGAAAAGCGCAATCAGCAGTGTTGCAATTATCTTTCTGGACAACAAAAACGGCATATTAGTTGTAAAAAGATTATAAATCCGTATTTTTGCAAAGATATATTATTTCGATCAGAAAGCCGTAAGAGTGCGACACTCTAAATACATATTTGTGCTGTTGATAATATTGTGCCAGGTTTTTGTGGCGAAGGCGCAGGTTGTCGATACTCTTGCTGCACCCATACCTCCCGAGTCCCGTCTGGACACGATTCTTCCCCCGCCCGACTCCCTGATGGCGCTTAACGATTCGCTGATGGCGCCGCCCGACTCCCTGATGGCCGCCAATGACTCCACCGGTCGCCCCAAAAGGCCCAAGAGCGCGCTGGAACGTCCGGCATTCTCTGCGGCAAAAGACTCTGTCATAGAAGATTTCTCCAACGGCCGCCGTGTGATCTATTATTATGGCGACGTCTCTGTAAAGTACGGCAAGACAGAGATTACCGCCGATTATATGGCCTACGACCTGGACCACAATATTGTGTACGCCCGCGGTACCAAAGACTACCAGAATCAGTGGAAGGGAATGCCTGTGATGAAAGACGGCAAGTCGGAGTATAAGATGGAGGAAATCTACTACAGCTTTGACACCCGCAAGGCTCGCATCAAGAATATGGTCACCAACCAGAAAGAGGGCGAATTGCGCGGAGACAAGCTCAAGATGCTGGACGATCAGTCGGTGAACATCTCAGGTGGTAAGTATACGGTCTGCAATGCAGAGCATCCGCACTATTATCTGCAGATGACAGCAGCAAAAATCATTACTCAGCCCACCCAGCACACCGTTTTCGGCCCCGCATATCTGGTGGTGGAGGATGTGCCGCTGCCGCTTGCGCTGCCCTTCGGTTTCGTGCCCGATATGCCAGACCGCGCCAGCGGTATTATGATGCCGACCTATGGCGAAGAGAAAACCAGGGGTCTGTATCTTCGTGACCTTGGCTATTATGTGGTGATCAACGACCACATTGACGTCTCCCTGACGGGCGACATCTACAGCTACGGCTCGTGGGCGCTGGAGTTCACATCCCGCTATAAGAAGAGATACGCCTATTCCGGCGATATGAATATCACCTATTCGGTGGATAAGACAGGCGAGAAAGGCACCGACAGTTATAACGAATCCAAAAACTTCGGTGTGAAATGGTCTCATGCGCAGGATGCCAAGGCCCGCCCTGGTACCACCTTCCGCGCTTCTGTAAACTTCTCCAGCCCTTCCAACAGCCGGTACAATTCCACCAGCGTGTCGGAGGCGGTACAGAGCCAGACATCATCGTCAATATCCTACTCCAAGAACCTCGGCTTCGGAAGCATATCCATCAATATGCTGCACAGCCAGAATACCAAGGACTCTTCCTATGTATTCACGCTGCCTAATATGACTTTCAACGTGAACCGTTTCTTCCCGTTCAAGCGCAAGGTAAGGGTGGGCAAAGAGCGTTTCTACGAGCAGATATCCCTCAGCTACAGCACCTCGTTCCAGAACAAGATCAACTTCAAGGCCAGCGAGTTTATGAAAGAAGGTTTTGTGGACAAGTTCAACAACGGTATGAGCCACAAGATCACTATCGGACTGCCGTCGTTCACGCTGCTCAAGTATCTCAACTTCTCGCCGGGTGTGAACTACGGTGCCAATATGTTCTTCCGCAAGACCACCCAGTTCTACAATCCCGAAACAGACAAGGTTGAGTCGTCGATGTCCAAGCAGTTCTCTACCTTGGGCATAACTCAGACATATTCGGCATCCATCTCTATGAGTACCCGAATCTACGGTTTGTTCCAGTTCAATCCGAAAGGAAATCTGATTGCCATCAGGCATATGATTACCCCCTCGTTCAGCCTCTCTTTCCAGCCTGAGCTGGGTACGGCAGCCAACGGATGGCGCACGCTGTCTTATCTGAACAGCAAGGGCGAGGAGGTCACCAAAGATTATAATATTTATGCCGGTCAGCTGAACTCGCCTCCCGGCAAAGGCAAGAGCGGCTCTATGAGCTTCTCCTTTGGCAATAACCTCGAGGCCAAGGTGAGGGATACAAAAGACACCACAGGCGTCGGCACCAAAAAGATCAAGCTGATAGACCAGCTGAATATCGGCGGTTCATATAACTTCCTTGCCGATTCGCTAAGGCTGTCCACCATCTCCATTTCCGGTAGCACAACTGTGTTCGGCAAGGTCGGCATCAACGGAAACCTGACTCTGGATCCCTACGACGTGAACGACCGCGGTGCTCGCTGCAACAAGTTCCTGATATTGACCAAGCACAAGCTTGCCCGTATCACCAACGCATCTGCTTCGCTGTCTTATTCACTCAACGGCAAAGGCCATATAAACGGTAATGATGGCCGCAAAGATGCTTCCAGCTCGGGTTCCAAAGAGCAGGAATACTACCGCGTTTATTATCACCCGCTCACGGGCGAATATATCCCCGGCGGATGGCTGTACTATCTGAATCCCGATATTCCCTGGAGCCTGAGCTTCAGTGTAAATATGTCTTACAGCGGTTCTTATAGTTATACCAACAATCAGCTGCAGAAGGTGAACAGATGGACCCGGACCGCCACTATGAGCGGTCAGCTGCGTCTTACTAAAGCATTGAATTTCTCCCTGAATACCGGTTTTGACCTGAGTACATTCACAATGACTACCTCCCAGCTGAGCGCTACCTATGACCTGCACTGTTTCAATATCAGTGTCAACTGGGTGCCTACCGGCAAATGGCAGAGCTGGGGATTCCGCATAGCTGCCAATTCATCTACCCTCAGCAGCCTGCTCAAATACGATAAATCCTCCAGTTTCTGGGACAACAGATAATAATGTCAATATGAAAAATATAATTGCCCCCTCTGTCCTTTCTGCCGACTTCGGTAATCTCGAAAGGGATATCAAGATGCTTAACGGTTCCGATTGCACCTGGCTGCACCTGGATATAATGGACGGCGTTTTCGTGCCCAATATGTCCTTTGGCTTCCCTGTGATAGAAAGTATAGCCAAAGTAGCAAAAAAGCCTATGGACGCCCATCTTATGATTGTTGATCCCGACCGTTACATAGAGCGTTTTGCCAAACTCGGCGTAGAGTATATCACCGTCCATCTGGAGGCCTGCACTCACCTGAACCGTACCGTGGCCGCAATTCGAGACTGCGGCGTGAAGGCCGGCGTTGCCATTAACCCGCATACCAACGTGGCGCTGCTGGAAGACGTGCTCCCTTATATCGATATGGCCCTGATTATGTCGGTGAACCCCGGATTCGGCGGGCAGAAGTTCATCCCGCAGTCGGTGGAGAAGGTGCGCAAATTGCGCAAGATGATAGATGCCTCTGGCAGCAAGTGCCTGATTGAGATAGACGGCGGAGTGGGAGAGGACAACGTAGCTATGCTTGCCCAGGCAGGTGTGGAAGCTTTTGTGGCCGGCAGTTCTGTGTTCGGCTCCAAGGATCCTCTGGCCACCATCACCTTTATGGCGAATGCCTAATAGGCCACTTCTTTAAAAGCGAAATACCTGAAATAGCCGTCGGCCGTCTTGATCTCAAGGCGGCCGTCTTGCAATACGCCTGTGATGACTCCCTTGAACTGTGTTCCGGCGGCTGTGTCGGTGAAGATATGGGGGGTGTCTTTAAGGTAAAGCCTATCCAGATAACGGCCAGCTGTCCGTTCGCAAATATTGTCATATTCGGCGAATACCGACTCTGCCAGAAGCGGCAGTTCGTCCTCTATAACATAATTGTTTCCCGTTATGATTTTCAGTGACGTGGGATTCGGTATCCAATCTGGAAATACAGATTGGTTGAGGTTGATTCCTATGCCGGCAACGGTGTCTTTGAGTTTGCTGGCGCTCACAGTGTGGGATATCAGAATTCCGCAGATTTTCCTGTCCGAGACATATATGTCGTTGGGCCATTTGATGGCGGCGTGAACCCCTTTGCTCTCCAGGTAATCGCACACGCCCAGCGAAACGGCACGGCAGATCATAAACTGGTCACGCGCCTCCAGATCCGTATGGGAAAGGTATATCGAAAAGGTCAGGTTGGCCCCTTGGTCGCTGCACCAGACATTTCCTTTCTGCCCCTTTCCGGCTGTCTGCAGACGAGCTGCCCAGACCTCTTTGTGCACCAGCGAATCCCTCTCTTTTTCCATTGCCGAATTTGTGGATTCGATTGTGTTATACCATATTATTTTCATATATTTGTAGGTTTTACAATCGTATGCGAAAATAGCAGTTTATTTATGAATAACGAAACTGAGAATAAAGAAATAACAGTTATTGCGGAGGCTATGCTTGAGAAGAAGGCGAAGGATGTGGTTGCAATGGACCTCACCGGCATAGGCACCGCCATCACCGACAATTTTGTGATTTGCAATGCCGACAGCACCACTCAGGTCGTGGCCATCAGCGACAATATCGTAGAGAAGATGTGGACGGAGTGCCACCGCGACCCCATCCGCAGCCAGGGGCGCGAAAATGCCTTCTGGATTATACTTGACTATGGCGACACTGTGGTGCACGTTTTCAAAACCGAATACCGCGAATTCTACCGGCTCGAAGATCTTTGGGCAGATGCGGAAAAAACCATTTTTACAGACGATGAGCAGTAACGATACCAACAAGCCGACTCAGGGAAACCAGCCCGGCGGCAAATGGCCCAAGATAGGCCTTCCCGGCGGCGGCAAGGTTAAGCGCCCCCGCTGGATTCTGTGGATTTACCTGGCGCTCATTGGCGGTCTCGCCGTTCTCTGGGCCACCAGCGGCGGCACCAATCCGGTAAAAAAAGAGTGGTTTGAGGTCCGCGACGAGATTCTCCCTACCGGCAGCGTGCAAAAGGTGGTTTATGTGCGCAACAGCCATCGCGGTGAGGTATACATCAAAAACACCGCGACCGAGCGCTACAAAAACTATTTCCCCGAAGGCACACAGCCCAAGAAAGGGCCGTATTTCTATTTCCTGGTTTCCGACACATTCAATGCAGAAACCGAGTTTGACGCAGTGCTGCAGCAGATGCCCGAGCTGGACCGCTTTGAAGTCGTTATAGAAGAGCGCACCAGCGGCTGGGCCAACATTATGGACTGGATATGGATACTGCTGATGCTGGTCTTCTTCATAATGCTGTTCGTGATGCCAATGCGCAATATGGGCGGCGGTGCCGGTGGCGGAATATTCAATGTGGGCAAGTCGCAGGCCAAGATATTCGACGGCGACAACCAGAACAAGGTCACATTCAAGGATGTGGCCGGTCTGGAAGAGGCCAAGGTGGAGGTTATGGAGATTGTGGATTTCCTGAAGAATCCCAAGAAATACACCGCCCTTGGCGGCAAGATTCCCAAAGGCGCACTGCTGGTGGGCCCTCCCGGTACAGGCAAGACCTTGCTGGCCAAGACCGTGGCAGGCGAGGCCAATGTTCCGTTCTTCTCCATCTCGGGTTCTGACTTTGTGGAGATGTTTGTGGGTGTGGGTGCATCCCGCGTCCGCGACCTGTTCCGCCAGGCTAAAGAGAAGGCTCCGTGCATCGTGTTCATAGACGAAATTGACGCTGTGGGCCGTTCCAGAAGCAAGAATATCGGCTTTTCTTCCAATGACGAAAGGGAGAATACCCTGAACCAGCTGCTCACCGAAATGGATGGTTTCGGCAGCAATTCGGGCGTTATAGTGCTCGCCGCCACCAACCGTGCCGACGTGCTGGACAGCGCGCTTATGCGTGCCGGCCGTTTTGACCGCCAGATCCACGTGGATCTGCCCGAACTCAAGGAGCGCCTTGAAATCTTCAAGGTCCACCTTCGCAAAATCAAACTGGAGCCCGGCTTTGATATGGAGTTCTTGGCAAAGCAGACTCCCGGCTTCTCCGGCGCCGATATAGCCAATGTATGCAACGAGGCGGCCTTGATTGCAGCCCGTCACAATAAGGAGTTTGTAGAAAAACAGGACTTCCTGGATGCTATAGACCGCATTGTGGGAGGTCTGGAGCGTAAGAGCAAGATTATCTCTGCAGAAGAGAAGAGGACCATTGCCCATCACGAGGCCGGCCACGCCACCGTCAGCTGGATATTGCCCCACGCAAATCCTCTGCTCAAGGTCACCATTATCCCGCGCGGCCAGGCGCTGGGCGCCGCCTGGTATCTGCCAGAAGAGCGTCAGCTCACCACCCGCGAGCAGCTTATGGACGAGATGGCGGCCACAATCGGCGGCCGCGTGGCAGAGCAGCTTGTGAACGGAGATGTCTCTACAGGCGCCCTCAATGACCTTGAAAAGCTTACCCGGCAGGCCCAGGCTATGGTAGCCTACTTCGGTATGAGCGAGAAGATAGGCAACGTATCGTACTATGATTCCACCGGCCGCAGCGAGATGGGATTCACCAAACCTTATAGCGAGAAGACTGCAGAGGAGATAGACAAGGAGGTCAAGAAACTCATAGACCAGGCTCACGCCACCGCCACCAAGGTGCTCAAGACGCACCGCAAGGGCTTCGAAGAGCTGGCTCAGCTGCTGCTGGAGCGGGAGGTGATATTCTCTGAAGATGTAGAGCGCATACTTGGTCCCCGCCCCGGAGGTGTCAATCCCAACGAGGTTATAGGCGGTGAACCCGAGCAGCCCGTCCAGCCGGAAACACCCTCTGAACCCGAACCCGAAGAGCCTCAGGCTCCGGAACCTGCACCCGTTGAATCTCCTACACTTTTCTAGATATGACGCCATTGCTCAAAAGGACCATTAGTGCGGTGCTGCTGGTAGCAGTGCTGATAGGTTGCCTTTTGCTGCATCCTTTGTGCTGTGCGGCGCTGTTTGCCGCCGCCCTGGCTGTGATGGCAGGAGAGTTTTACAGGATGGCGATGGGACGCGGCACCCATAAGGTGCCCCGCGCTTTGGCGTTGTGCCTCATTGCTGGCGTTTGCCTTGCGAGCTTCCTGATAAAATATTACAGACTTGGACTGCACTGGCTTCTGCTCGCTTTCCCGCTGTTGCTGGTCGTGCTTGCCGCAGTGCTTCTGGACAGGGAAAAAAGGATAGAAGTTCTCACCGCGCAGGACATTTGTTTCCCCGTTGCCTATATGCTTCCGTCGTTTATGATATCGCAGATGCTGTTGTTTGACCGCGCGGGCAATTACTCGCCCTACCTTTTCATTGCAGTAATGGTGCTGGTGTGGATAAACGATGTGAGCGCCTACGCCGCCGGAATGGCGTTTGGTCAGCGGCAGAACAGCCGCAAACTGGCACCGCATATTTCGCCTAATAAATCCTGGGCCGGGGCCATCGGCAGCGTTGTGTTTACCCTGGCTGCCGGAGCGTGCCTGTATCTTTTGGGCTTTTTCCCCATCAAGTTATGGCAGTGGCTGATTGCCGCATTTATAGTTGTGGTCTTCGGTGTTTTCGGCGACCTGTTTGAATCGCTTGTAAAGCGCCACTACGGCGTCAAAGACTCAGGCAATATCATTGCCGGTCACGGCGGCCTGTGGGACCGTTTTGATGGGGCGCTTTTTGCAATACCGGCGGTAACTGTTTTCTTTATTCTAACCAGTATTATCTGATTTTCTTATGAGACTCCATCCGGAAGGCATATACTTTGCGCTGATAACCACAATTATTTGCATCGCAGGAGCAGTGCTGGCAATTTATTATTGCAAGCATCCGGCTCTTAAATGGTCGCTTGTCACACTCTGTGTGGTGGTGACGGCAATGATGTTTATGTTCTTCCGCAAACCAGACCGTGAGATCACAGTTGATCCGGAGGTTGTGGTGGCGCCTTCTGACGGCAAAGTGGTGCAGGTCCGCAAGGTGTTCGTCCCGGAATATTTCAACGGCGAGTGCACGGAAATCTCTATTTTCCTTTCGCTGTTCGATGTCCATATCAACTGGTTCCCCGTAGGGGGCGAGGTGGTCTATAGCAAATACTATCCCGGTGCCCATACTTTCGCTTTTGTGCCCAAGGCTTCTGAAAAGAACGAGCACACTTCTGTGGTGGTGCGCAATCAGAAAGGCCGGGAGGTGATGTTTCGCCAGATAGCCGGCATAGTGGCCCGCAGGGTGGTAAGTTATGCCCGGGAAGGCCAGAACTATGCCCAGTCTTCCGAGTCGGGATTCATCAAGTTCGGATCCCGCCTTACCATATTCGTTCCCGGCGACGTGGAACCTCTGGTAAAGGTCGGGGATAAAGTAAAAGGCAGTGTAACACCCATCGCCAGACTATGATTCCCGTTGAACTAGGCACCGAGAAGATTGGCAAGCTGCTGAAGCAGTATGCCACGCCAGCCATCATAGCGATGCTGGCAACGTCGCTGTACAATATGGTGGACAGCATCTTCATCGGGCAGGGCGTGGGTCCGCTGGCCATTTCCGGTCTGGCGGTTACTTTCCCGCTGATGAATATCGCCATCGCCTTCGGTACCCTCGTGGGAGTGGGTGCAGCCACGCTGATATCCATCCTCCTTGGCCAGAAAGACTATAAGATGGCCAACCGCGTGCTGGGCAATGTGGTGATACTCAACGTGGCCATAAGCTTTGTGGTGACGGCCCTCTCGCTGATTTTTATGGATCCGATACTCTATTTCTTCGGAGCCAGCGACAACACCATCTCGTATGCCCGCGAGTATATGGTGGTGATTATGTGGGGCAATGTCATCTCGCACCTCTATCACGGTCTCAACGGCGTGGTGCGCTCTTCTGGCCGGCCGCGGCTGGCAATGGCGGCCACCATACTGGCCGTCATCCTGAATACCGTCCTGGACCCTATCTTTATTTTTGTGTTCAAGATGGGCATCCGCGGTGCAGCCATCGCCACAGTCCTGGCGCAGGTCATAGCCCTGGTATGGATCACCAAGACCCTGTGCAACAAAGAGCACGTGCTCCACTTCTCACGCGAAGTGTTCGAGTTCGATTTCAAGATAGCCTGGCGCTCCCTCTCTATAGGTATGTCGCCGTTTCTGATGAATATCGCCTCTTGTTTCGTGGTGATACTTATCAACAATCAGCTTAAGTATCACGGCGGCGATTTGGCCATAGGCGCCTACGGCATCGCCAACCGCCTCTGCTTCCTTTTCTTCACCATAACTATGGGCCTCACCCAGGGTATGCAGCCCATTGCCGGCTACAACTACGGGGCCCGCAACTGGAAAAGGGTCAAAGATGTCGTGCGGCTCACCATACTTTGCTCTGTGATAGCCCTTTCCATCGGATTTTTGGTAGGTATGCTGATGCCCGACCTGGCGGTGTCGCTCTTTACCCACGACGCCGAGCTCAGGGCCATTTCTGCCCGTGCATTCCGCATTTCGGTGCTGATGTTTCCAGTGGTCGGCTTCCAGGCGGTGGTTACAAACTTCTTCCAGTGCATCGGCCGGGTGGGCAAGGCCATATTCCTGTCCCTGTCGCGCCAGCTGCTGTTCCTGATACCTTTCCTGCTGATATTCCCGCCGCTTTGGGGTACGGATGGCGTATGGTTCAGTATGCCGGCATCGGACCTGGTTTCGGCCATCGTGGCACTGGCACTGTTCATTCCGCTGATGCGTGAATTTGACAGGATGGAGAAAGAATCTTCTTTGCAAACAAATCAATAAGATATGGAAAACAAGATAATAATCACCGTAGGACGGCAGATTGGCAGCGGCGGGTTGCGCATTGCGCGAATGGTCGCAGAAAAACTTGGCATTGAGGTCTATGACCGCAATTTGCTTATGCTGGCTGCAAAGGAGAGCGGTATCTCCCAGGAGATTCTTGCCGGCAGCGATGAAAAACCTGCCAGAATGGGCCGCTTTGCAAAATTCCTGGGCATTCGCAGCTCGATTTACACCGACGCACAGATGTATTCCGACTCCAATATGCTATCTGAAGATGAAGTTTTTGCTCTCCAGAGCAAGGTTATCAAGGGCATCGCATCAAAGGGTTCAGGGGTGTTTGTGGGCCGCTGCGCAGACTATGTGCTCCGCGACTGTCCAGAACTTTTCTCGGTGTTCATCACGGCCGATATGAACGATCGTATAGCCCGTGTTTCGGAGCGGGAGAATCTGACTCCGGAAGAGGCCAAAAAGTATATCGAGACGGGCCAGAAGCGCCGCACGGAGTATTACAATTACTACACATTCAAGAAGTGGGGAGACAGCGCAAGCTATGACATCTGCCTGAATTCCAGCCGCTTCGGCCTTGAAAAAACAGCCGACCTGATTATAGAAATGCACAAGAACAGAAATATCTAACCCACTCAAACATCTCTCACTATGAAAAAAATCATCTCCCTTTTGGTTATTGCACTTTGCCTTGTAGCGTGCAATTCCGTAGACCAGAAACTTGACAAGCTTGAGAAAGCTTGCGAAGACAAGAACATTGAGAAGGCAGAGAAAATCTGCGCTTCTATCGACGCTGACAAACTGGATGCAGAGCAGTCTGCACGCCTCACAGCCGCTACTGTAAAAATGGCCGCCATCAAGGCAGAGCAGTTCATTAAGGATGCCGGCGAGGCAGTTAAGGACGCCGTTGAAGAGGCCGGCCGCGAGGCTCAGGAAGCCATCGAGCAGGTAAGCGACGAAACCAAACAGGCCATAGAACAGGCTAAATAGCCGTTTCTATGTCATTCGAAATAAACGAGGCTCCGGAGGGGCCTCGTTTATTTTTCAATAAGTTTCCTGAGTGTTTCGGGGGTGATGTCCTTGGCCAGGATGGTGCCGTTTTTGTCCAGCAGATAGATTTTGGGGGCGGTGGCGACGTCGTATTTCTGGTAGAGGTTGCTGTCGGGCCAGCTGGTGCGAAGGTCTTTCCAATAGCAGGCGCATCCTTTGAGGCTGGATTTCCACTCGTCGGGGTCGGGACCGACATAAACCGAAACGACGCGCGCCCCTTTGCGGCGCAGCAGGCTGCGCATTTCGCGAAGCTGCTGCTTCCAGGCGGTGCAGTCGCTGCAGGAAACCAAATTGAAGAAAAGGACGGTGTAATTTTTGCCGCCGCAATCCAGCATCGACTTTTCGCGGCCGTGGCGGTCGAGCAGCACAGCGTCGGATGCAACGGAGCCGACGGGATTCAGGCGGAAACGGCGCAAAGCCTCGTCCGTCTGCGCCAATACCTCCGGTGACCAGAGATCAGGCCTGCCAACAATGTATTTCTCCGCTACAAGCGCGGCGCTTTCCAGAGCCTCATATTCGCCCTGTCCGCGCAGGTAGTTGTAAATGCCCAGATAGGTGTCGCGGTACAGGCCGGGATCGTTGCCTATGCGAGAAGCGAACGCCTCGCATACATCGGCCACGGCAAGAGTATCCAGTCCGATATTGTCCCGCACGCCGTCTAAAAGGGAATACAGTGATGCCGTGAAGGATTCTTTCTGACCCAGCAATTCTGCCAGGGCGGCGGCGTCCAGACGACGTCCAATGATTCTGTTGTCGGCATCCAGAAGCAGCAGGGAAGGGGTGCTTAGCACCGAATATTTCTTGTGGAATTCCGACACGCCTTCCGGGTCCCAAAGGTTATATACCCGCACCTGCGGATTCTCAATGCCGCCGAAATGCGAGATTGCATACTTAGCCCAGGCGGCCTTGTCGCTCTGGGTATAAACTGCATAGAAAGATACGGGAGCCGTGCCTGAATACTCTTTCAGAATAGACACCAGCAGCGGCGTCTGCCGGGTGCAGGTGCTGCAGGCATCCTCGTAAAAGTACAGGATCTTGTAGCCGCCGGTGGCCTCGCGCACATCCACCGGTCCGCCATCCAGACTCTCCAGGGTCAGTTCCGGGGCCGGCATCCCAAGCAGCGACTGCCGGTTGAATTCGGCAAAGGCATAAAGCATAGGGAAGGTCTCTTTCGAAGGCCAGCGCAGCTTCTTGTTCAAAAAGTAATTGTCTGCAATATAAACCGATACGCCTTCGGCGCCCATAACCGGGCAGTCGGAATAGTAGTCAAAGGCACGGCCGGCAATCCCGGCGCGGACATCGTCGTCTGCGGCCGAATTGATCAGCACGTCCAGCCGGCTGCAGATGGAGTCCACCGGCATTGTGCTGATGGCCTCGAAATAGCTCTTTAGGGAGTCGTATACGTTGGTCTGTTGCGCCGCAGCAACGCCACAGCACAGCATCAGGGATGCTATGATGGCCAGCCGCCGCACTACTGTATCATTTTAAGATACTTGGCGATATCTACGTTCTTGGGGATGAAATCGGTGGCTTTGCCGCCGTTTACCAGCACGTCGCGGACTACAGTAGAGGAGATGAACGAATATTCGTGGCTGGAAGGGATGAAGACTGTGAGGATGGAGGGTCTCATCCGCTTGTTGGCCTGCGATATGGCGCGCTCCAGCTCAAAGTCGGTGGTGGTGCGCATACCGCGGATTATGAATTTTGCTCCCTTCTTCACGCAGAAATCAACGGTAAGGCCGCTGAAAGAGCAGACCTCCACATTTTCCAGGTCGGCCACGGCGTCTTTGGCAATCTGAACCTTGACGTCGGTGGGGAAGAACCCGCCTCCCTTAGAGGAATTCTTGCCGACGGCAACAATTACCTTGTCAAAAATCCTGAGTGCAGATTTTAGCACTTCCAGGTGCCCGAGGGTAAATGGATCGAACGATCCGGGAAAAACAGCAACTTTCATAATTGATTACTTACTCCAGTCTATCGGCTCGTGGCCGTTATTTGTTAATAGTTGATTTGTCTTTGAAAAGTGACGGCAGCCGAAAAATGCTCCGCCGGCCAGCGGAGACGGGTGTGCAGCCTCCCGTACATAGTGGCGGGAGGTGTCTCTCAGCGCTTTTTTACTGCGGGCAAAGTTGCCCCAGAGCAGAAAGACCACGCCGTCCAGACGGTCGCTTATGGTCTGGATCACCGCGTCGGTAAAGGTCTGCCAGCCCAGGCGACTGTGAGACGCGGCTGCACCGGCGCGTACTGTGAGGATGGCGTTCAGAAGGAATACGCCTTGCTCTGCCCAGCCGCGCAGCGAACCGTTCTTGCCGCGCAGGTCCAGCCCCAGGTCGTCTTCTATCTCTTTGTAGATGTTCTTAAGCGACGGCGGCAGCGGCACGCCAGGCGGCACGGAAAACGACAGGCCTTCTGCCTGGCCGGGATTGTGGTAGGGATCCTGCCCGAGGATGACGACCCGCACCTGATTGAAGGGCGTCAGGGCAAATGCATTGAATATCAGACTGCCCGGAGGGTAGATGGTGACTCCGGAAGCCTTCTCCCTATGCAGCGCAGCAGCGAGTTCGGCAAAGTAAGGTTTGTCAAACTCGCTGCTTAGCGCTTCCTTCCAGGAAGGTTCAATGATGACGTTCATCTACTGCTGATAAGGTTCTATTCAAATACAAATTTAAGAACTTCATCGACAGTATCAACATAATGGAACGTAAGACCTTTGATATAGATATCTTTTATATCCTCTATATCGCGGCGGTTTTCGCTGGAAATCACAATGGTATGGATGCCGGCGCGCTTGGCTGCCAGAATCTTCTCTTTGATGCCGCCCACTGGCAGGACCTTGCCGCGCAGGGTGGTCTCGCCGGTCATTGCCACGCCCTTCTTTATGCTCTGGTTCTTGAGCGCAGAGGCGATGGCGGTGACCATAGTGATGCCGGCAGAAGGGCCGTCCTTAGGAATGGCGCCTTCCGGAACGTGGATGTGGAAGTCCTTCTCCTTGAATACCTTGGGTTCCACGCCAATCTTTTCTGGATTGGCCTTGAGCCACTGGTAGGCAATGGTGGCCGACTCTTTCATCACGTCGCCCAGGTTGCCGGTGGTGGAGAGGTGGCCCTGACCTTCGCTGGTGCTGCATTCTATAAAGAGTATCTCGCCGCCCATCTCGGTCCAGGCAAGGCCGGTGACCACGCCGGGCATTTCGTTGCCCTTCTGCATATCGTGATGGTTGGTGGGAAGACCCAGATATTCGCGTACCTGGGCCGGTTTGAGGGTGGTTTCGTGCGCTTCGTCCAGAGCTATCTTCTTGGCGGTGATACGGCAAATCTTGGCAATCTGCTTGTCAAGGCCGCGCACGCCCGACTCGCGGGTGTAGTTATTGATAATCTCTTCTATCGCCGCTTTGGTGAGCTTCAGGTCTTTGGGCTGAAGGCCGTGCAGGCCTAGCTGCTTGGGAAGCAGGTAGTCCTTGGCAATGGAGATTTTCTCTTCTGCCAGATACCCGGAGACATTTATCATTTCCATACGGTCGCGCAGGGCGGGGTGGATGGTCTCGATGTTGTTGGCCGTAGTTATGAACAGCACCTTGCTGAGGTCATAGTCCAGGTCAAGGTAGTTGTCGTGGAATGCGGTGTTCTGCTCGGGGTCAAGCACCTCCAGCAGGGCGCTGGCGGGATCGCCGTGGAAATCGTTGAACACTTTGTCCACCTCGTCCAATACAATCACGGGGTTGACCTTTCCGGTCTTTTTGATGGTCTGGATAATGCGGCCGGCCATTGCTCCGATGTAGGTGCGGCGGTGTCCGCGGATTTCGGACTCGTCGTGCAGACCGCCCAGCGAAATACGCCCGTACTCGCGTCCCAGCGCCTTGGCTATGGATTTGCCAAGGGAGGTCTTGCCCACACCCGGAGGGCCGTAGAGGCAGAGGATAGGCGATTTCATATCGCCCTTGAGTTTGAGCACCGCAAGGTACTCTATGATTCTTTCCTTGACTTTTTCAAGGCCGTAGTGGTCGGCGTCCAGTACCTCCTGGGCGTGCTTGAGGTCCAGATTGTCTTCTGTGGCCTCGCTCCATGGGAGATCCACTATAAACTGCAGGTACGAATAAATGACATTGTAGTCGGGCGAACTGGGGTTGGTTTTCTCCATCTTGTGGAGTTCCTTTTCAAATACTTCGCCCACATATTCGGGCCAGTTTTTGCCTTCGGCAGCCTTGCGCAGGGCGTCGACGTCTTCGCCGGCACCTGTCATACCCAGCTCTTCCTGGATGGTCTTCAGCTGATTGTTAAGGTAGTACTCGCGCTGCTGCTGGTCCATCTCCACCTTCACCTTCTTCTGGATGTCCTCGCGGATTTTCAGAATCTCTATCTGCTTGTCCAGCAGGGCAAGCAGCAGGGTGGCGCGGCGCTTTATGCTGGCCTCTTCCAAAAGCGGAATCTTCTCCAGAGGGTTCTCGACTTCTATGGTGGTGGCCACAAAGTTCACCAGAAATGCATTGTCCTCTATGTCGCGGATGGCATAGCCGGCCTCCTGGGAAACGCTGTGTGTCAGCTTTATGATGCGCATTGCAGCGCTCTTGATGCCGTCCACGATAGTGTTCATATCGGGGTCGGAGGCGCTGGAATGGTCTTCGGGAAGGTAATCCACTGTGGCCATCAGATAAGGGGACACAATGTCCACCGACTTGATGTTGAAGCGGCGAACGCCCTGGATAATGGCAGTGACAGGAACATTTGGCAGGTCAATGATTTTGACAATCCTGCCCAGGGTTCCTGTGGCAAACAGGTCTTCCCTGACAGGGTCTTCTGTCTTGGGATCGCGCTGGGCCACTGCCCCTATCAGTTTGTTGGACTTGTAGGCTTCGTTTAAAAGCTGTATGGATTTCTCCCTGCGCACCGGGATTGGAATCACGGTGTCAGGAAATAGCACGGCATTGCGTAACGGCAAGATAGGCAGCACGTTGGGCAGCTGGTCATCTTGCAGTTTATTCCCTGTGTCAATATTCATCACGGGTATGAAATTCATACCCATATCTTCTCCTGCAAAGTAAAAAGGGTCTTTCATCTATCGTGTATATCTATCTGTTCTAGTATGTCAAATTGGCAGAAAAACAACCAGCCGGATATATTGGTCAATCATTGTGCCAAAGTTAAAATTTTAAAAAAAGTGCGATATCTATTTGATAAATAAAAAAATAAGTCTATTTTTGCAATCCCCAAAAAACTGATACCTAAAAATATAAAGATATATCACTATGACTAAAGCAGACATTGTTAGCGAAATCGCTAAATCAACAGGATTTGAAAAGGTTGTTGTCCTGGAAGTTGTTGAATCTTTTATGGAAAACGTGAAGGAGTCCCTGAGCAAGGGTAACAATGTTTATCTTCGCGGTTTTGGCAGTTTTGTTGTTAAGCAGCGTGCAGAGAAGGCAGCCCGCAACATCTCCAAGAATGTTACCATCACCATTCCGGCACACAAGATCCCCTCTTTCAAACCCGCCAAGACCTTTGTCGAGCAAGTCAAGAATCTGAAATAATCACTTTTAATACTTATTATTATGCCTAGCGGTAAAAAGAGAAAGAGACATAAAATGTCTACGCACAAACGTAAAAAACGTTTGCGCAAGAACAGACATAAGAAGAAATAAGATTTCTTGAAGTATAAGGCTGACCCGCGGTCAGCCTTTTTGCAATGGATAAGGACCTAATCATAAATGTCACGGGCGGAACTGCCGAACTGGCTTTGACAGAAGGCGGCCGCCTGATAGAATATGACAAGGAAAGCGACAGCAAGGCGCAGTTCTCTTTAGGGGACGTGTTCCTGGGCAAAGTCAAGAAACTCCTCCCGTCCCTTAACGCAGCCTTTGTGGATATCGGGGACGAGAAGGAGGCCTTTATCCATTATCTGGACCTTGGAATCAATTTCAAGTCGTTTGACTTTTTTGTCAAGCAAATCGACATCTCAAAGAACTACACCACCTTCTTTGAGAAAGTCGCCATTTCCGATCCCCTGGAAAAGGAGGGCCATATTTCCGACCATCTCCATCCCGGGCAGCCGGTTATGGTGCAGATTGTAAAGGAGCCCATCTCCACCAAGGGCTCGCGCCTCACCGGAGAGATTTCAATAGCTGGCCGCAATATTGTGTTGCTGCCCTTCTCCGACAAGGTGAGCATCTCCCAGAAAATATCTTCCAAAGAAGAGAAAGCCCGCCTCAGCCGCCTGATATACAGCATCTTGCCTAAGAACTACGGCGCCATTATCCGCACCGCGGCAGAGGGCAAGCGGGCTGCCATTCTGGATGCTGAGCTCAAGGGGCTTATCCGCAAGTGGGAGAGCAGCTGGAAGAAGCTTGCCAAGAGCAAGGATGTCCAGCTCCTGTTCCGCGAGAACAGCCGTGTGACCACCCTTATCCGCGACCTGCTGGCCGACGACTTCACCAATATCTATGTCAACGACAAGGCCACTTTCAACGAAGTGTGCCAGTATGTGGCAATGATCTCTCCCGGACAGGAGAAGATTGTACACTATTACGACAAGCAGCAGAATATCTTTGATGCGTTTGACATAACCCGTCAGGTCAAGGGGTCTTTCGGCAGGGTAGTGTCCCTTAAAAAAGGTGCTTATCTGGTGATTGAACATACCGAGGCGATGCACGTGATAGACGTGAACAGCGGCACCCGCATCAAGACCGGAGAGCAGGAAGAGAATGCCCTGGAGGTGAATATGTCGGCAGCGGAAGAGATTGCCCGTCAGCTGCGACTGCGCGATATGGGCGGCATCGTGATAGTCGATTTCATAGATATGGAAGATGTGGAGCACCGCAACCAGTTGTACAAGCATATGTCTTCCCTTATGGAGAACGACCGTGCCCGCCACACCATATTGCCACTGACTAAGTTCGGCCTGATGCAGATTACCCGCCAGAGGGTGCGTCCCGCAACTGAGATAGAGACCGGCGAGGTCTGCCCTATGTGCAAGGGAACGGGCAAGATTGGCCCGACACTGCTGTTGGACGAGGCGCTGGAGCGCCATCTGAGTGCCATCGCAGAGAAAAAGCCGGGACGCAGCATCCGCCTGGTGGTGAATCCCGTGACCTACGCCTATATTACAAAAGGATGGTGGAACAGTTTTGTGTCTCAGTGGAAACGCAAGTACAAATGCCCTCTCAAAGTGCTCAAGGACGACAATTTCGCCATAAATCAGTCGTTGTGGGAGGATGTCAAGACCAGTCGGCCGCTCGGCTCATTTTTCGACTGATCTCTTCTGTACACAGATTGCCTATACTGCCCTGATGGGTGTGTTTAAGGCCGGAAACGGTCTTGGCCCCGTCGTAGTGGTAGCGTCCCTCTTTGACGGCCACGCCTACCTCTCTGTAGGCATCCCTGAACGGTACGCCCTCCACAACCATCTTGTTGACTTCTTCTACGGTGAACATATCGTCGTATAGTTTGCTGCCGTCCAGAATATGGCTGTTGACGCCTATGTTGTCCAGCATATAGCTGCACATTGCCAGGCATTCTTTGGTGGAGTCTATGGCTGGGAAGAGAGTGTCTTTAAGCAACTGGAAATCCCTGTGATAACCGTGAGGCAGATTGGCAGTCATCTGGGAGATGACGGCCTCTGTGCCCTGGATGCGGTTGGTCTTGGCCCGCATCACCTCCCATACGTCGGGATTCTTTTTGTGCGGCATAATGCTGCTGCCGGTGGTCAGTGAGTCGGGGAAGGATATGAACTTGAAGTTGCTCCCCATATACATACAGCAGTCTGCGGCGAATTTGTTAAGAGTGGAAGCCAGGCATCCCAGAGCAGCAGCCATTGCCCGCTCGCTCTTGCCGCGGCCCATCTGGGCGGCGACGCTGTTGTAGGACATATCTTCGAATCCCAGAGCTTCGGTGGTCTGGGCGCGGTCCAGAGGGAAGGAGCTGCCATAGCCGGCAGCGCTGCCCAGAGGATTCTGGTTTGCAATGCGGTGCGCAGCGCCCAGCATATACATATCGTCGCAAAGGGCTTCTGCATAAGCTCCGAACCACATCCCGAAAGAAGAAGGCATCGCAATCTGCCCGTGGGTGTAGCCCGGCAGTATCACATTTTTGTGCTGCTCGCTAAGACTCTGGAACTGGGTAAACAACTCCAGAACCTGAGAGCGGATTGCCTCAAGTTCGGCGCGCATATAGAGTTTGAGATCCACCAGCACCTGGTCGTTGCGGCTGCGGCCGGAGTGTATTTTCTTGCCCAGATCGCCCAGCTTGCGGGTCAGGCAAATCTCTACCTGGGAATGGATATCCTCTGCAATGTCTTCAAGCACGAACTCGCCATTCTCTATCCGTTGCAGGATTATGTCCAGCTCTTTTTGCAGCCGGGCCTCCTCTTCCTTGGACAGAAGGCCTACTTTGGACAGCATTGCAATGTGCGCCTTGCTGCCTTGTACGTCATATTTTGCCAGCCGCAAATCCAGCTCGCGGTCGTTGCCGACGGTGAAATCTTCTACCGCCTGGGCCGCCTCCACGCCTTTGTTCCACAGAGTCTGCATATATTTAAAATTGAAGATTATCTATAAAGGTAATATATTTTTCAACTCCCTCGCGGATCTCGCTCTTGAGTATGTATTCGTCTGCCTTGTGGGACCGGTTGGAGTCGCCCGGGCCAATCTTTATGGCATCGATTGGCAGCCGCATCCAGTCGGAGGATGTGGGAGATGTGGTCATCTCCATTCCTAACTTTGCAGCAGTCCGGTACAGCGGTGAATCCTGGGGTGTGGCGCTGGAGCGGTTGGCAAGGTTGCGGGCGGAGAGCCTGCTGCCAACCTTCGCTTGGAGCATATCCAATATCTCTTTGTTGGTGTAGCACTCGTTGGGACGGATGTCCACCACAAACGAGCAGCTGTCGGGTATTACGTTGTGGGCGGTGCCGGCGTTGATCTGCGTTACAGATAGTTTGACCTCTCCCAGTGCAGGGGATATCCTGTCAAACTTCTGGCTTCGGATTATCTCGATGTCGCTGATGGCCTTGTAGAGGGCATTTTCGCCTTCGGCAGCCCTGGCGGCGTGTGCACTGCGGCCGGTTGCGCAGCCGTCAATCACCAGCAGTCCGCTCTCTGCAATAGTGGCGCGCATCCGGGTGGGTTCGCCCACTATCGCAAAATCGGCGTTCTCTTTTATGAATTTTCCCAGCGAGCGGGTCCCGCCTTCGCCGGAGCGCTCTTCTTCGCAGCTTAAAAGCAGCAGCAGATTCACGGGGCAGCTGCCCATCTCCTTGAAATAGAGGAAGGTGGCAATCATACTTACCACGCTGCCGCCGTCGTCGTTGCTGCCAAGACCCAGAATACGGTCTTCCGCTTCCGGCGGGTTTAAGGCGTCAAAGGTATAGGATTCCGCCGCCTGCACCGTGTCTATATGCGCGCAGAGCATCAGGGTAGGGGCTTCTTTGCTGAAGGTTGCCTTTGCCCAGATATTATTGCCGATGCGGAAGGCCTCTACACCCTCCCCGGCAAGCCAGTCCATAAGAAAATCGGCCCGGGCCTTCTCTTCAAAAGAGTAGGCGCGGATGGGGATAAGTGCCTTGAGCAGTTCAATTGCAAGTTCTGCGTAGAATTCCATATGCTAAATAATTACGCTGCCGCTGTCGTCGGACAGTCTGGCAGAGTTCTTTATTACGACTTTCTTCACGCCGGCGTCAATGGCATCAAAGGCGTTTTTGAGTTTAGGCAGCATACCGGCATTGACCTTTCCCTCTGCCTTGAGTTTTTCAAAGAGAGGCTTGTCAATCCGCTCTATCACGCTGCTGTTGTCGTCTTTGTCCATAAGCACGCCGTCTTTCTCAAAGCACATAATCAGTTCTGTGGGGTAGGTGCCGCTCATTGCGGTGGCTATTCCGCTGGCAATTGTGTCGGCATTTGTGTTCAGCAGGGTGCCGCAGCCGTCGTGGTTTATGGCGCAGACAACCGGGGTCATTCCGGCTTCCAGAAGGACTTCAAAGGTTTTGGCGTTGACCTTTTCGATATCGCCCACAAAGCCGTAGTTCACCGGAGCGGCGGGACGCTTGCGTGAGGTGATGGCATTGCCGTCGGCCCCCGACAAGCCTATGGCGTTGCAGCCGTTTTTCTGCAGCGTGGCCACGATGGATTTGTTGATGAGGCCGGCATACACAGCCGTAACTACCTGCAGCGTTTCGGCATCTGTAACGCGCCGCCCCTCAATCATTTTGGGCTCGATGCCCATCCTGAGGAGCGTCCGGCTGGCTATTGCACCGCCGCCGTGCACCAGTATCTTGGCGCCGGGCATCGCTGCAAATATACCCAGAAACGCCTCCAGCGCTTCCGGATTGTCTATCACGTTGCCTCCTATCTTTATGACTTTGAGCGTTTCCATCAGAGAGAGAGGAGTATTTCTTTCAGGACTGTCTGAGCCGAAACCACGCGGTTGGCAGCTTCGGGGATAACCAGCGACTGCGGCGACTCGATAACGTCGTCGCTCACAATCATATTGCGGCGCACCGGAAGGCAGTGCATAAAGAATGCATTGTTGGTCAGGGCCATCTTTTCTGTGGTTACGGTCCAGCTGCGGTCGGTGTTTATAACCTTGCCGTAGTTGGGATCGGTGTAGGCCGCCCAGTTCTTGGCGTATACAAAGTCGGCGCCTTCCAGGGCCTTGTCCTGGTCGTATTCCACGCGGGCGCCTCCCACGAAACCGGGGTCAAGTTCATAGCCTTTTGGATGGGTTATCACAAACTCACAGTCAGCGGCATTCATCCACTCTGCAAACGAGTTGGGGACGGCCTGTGGCAGAGCCCTGGGGTGGGGCGCCCAGGTCATAACCACCTTGGGACGGGCACTCTTCTTGTGCTCTTCTATGGTGATGAGGTCGGCAAAAGACTGCAACGGATGGCGGGTGGCCGCTTCCATACTGAACACAGGCCGTCCGGAATACTGTATGAACTGGTTGAGTATCACTTCGTTATAGTCGTCCTGCTTGTTTTCGAACCGGGCGAAACTGCGCACTCCTATCACATCGCAGTAGCTGCCCATCACCGGAATTGCCTCCAGGATATGCTCGCTTTTGTCTCCGTCCATAATCACGCCGCGCTCCGTTTCCAGTTTCCAGGCTCCCTGGTTGATGTCCAGGACAATGACGTTCATTCCTAGGTTGAGGCCCGCTTTCTGGGTGCTCAGGCGGGTGCGGAGACTGCTGTTGAAAAACACCATCAGCAGCGTTTTGTTTTTGCCCAGCGCCTGGTCGGCAAACGGGTTTTCCTTGACGTATCTGGCTTTGGCCAGCGCCTGGTCCAGGGGACCTATATCGTTGACGTTGGTGAAGTTTCTCATATCGGATTATGTCGTTAATTCGTTGAAAGATTCTATGAATTTTGCCGCCTGTTCTTCGCTGAGGCAGAGAGGGGGCAGAAGCCTGATGACATTGGCACCTGCTCCGCCGGTGAAGATGTGCTTCTCGAAAAGCAGCCTGTCACGCAGCGTTTCATAGCCGGGATTAAGCTCTATGCCAATCATAAGACCGCGGCCGCGAAGCTGCTTTATGGCCTTGTTGCCCTGCAAGTTATGCATCAGATAATCGCCTACTTTGGCGGCATTGTCCATCAATGATTCATCTTTCATAATGTCCAGCACTGCAATTGCTGCCGCGCAGGCCAGGTGATTGCCGCCAAAGGTGGTGCCAAGCATTCCGTATTCCGCCTTGATGGCCGGGTTTATGATGATGGCGCCTATAGGAAAGCCGCCTGCCAGGCCCTTGGCCATAGAGACTATGTCGGCCTTGACGCCGCTTTTGCTATGTGCAAAGAATTGCCCGGTGCGGCCCATACCGCTCTGGACTTCGTCCATAATAAGCAATGTGCCATAGTTGTCGCAGGCTTTGCGGGCGGTTTTCAGGAATTCGGCCGAAGGCTCCCATATGCCTGCCACGCCCTGAATGCCCTCTATGATTACCGCAGCGAATTCTTTGGTGGCCAGTTTTGCTTCCAGCGCATCGCTGTCGTTAAGGGCTATGAATTCCACGTTGCCGGTCTTGTTGAAGGGCGACTGTATTTTAGGGTTGTCGGTGACCGCCACGGCGCCGCTGGTGCGTCCGTGGAAGGCTTTGGTGCAGGCAAGGACCTTGCTGCGGCCGGTTGTGAAAGAGGCCAGTTTCATAGCGTTTTCGTTGGCCTCGGCGCCGCTGTTGCACAGGAAAAGGTTGTAGTCGGGGTATCCGCAAATCGCGCCCAGCTTGTCGGCCAGAGTCTTCTGCAGGGAATTCTCTACGGCATTGGAGTAGAAGCCTATTTTAGCCGCCTGATCCTGCAGTGCTTTCAGGTACTTGGGGTGACAGTGGCCCACCGAAATCACGGCGTGACCGCCGTAGAGGTCCAGATACTCGGTTCCGTTCCTGTCCCAGACCTTGCATCCGAGACCCTTCACCGGCTCTATCGGCCACAGTTTATATGTCTTGAAAAGATCCATTTTTAAAATGCGTTTGCCTTGAGGTGCAGCGCGGTGGTTCTCTCCAGGCCGAACATCAGGTTCATATTCTCCACGGCTTGGCCGCTGGCGCCCTTAAGCAGGTTATCAATTATTGATGTGATGTGTATGTAGCCGTTGTGGCTCTCTATGTGCAACAGGCACTTGTTGGTGTTTACAACCTCCTTGAGGCTGATTGGGGCATCGCTCACAAACACGAACGGCGATGATTTGTAATACTCTTTATAAATTGAGGTTACTTCTTCTGCCGGAGCTGTGCAGCGGGTATAGATGCTGGCAAAAATGCCGCGGGTAAAGTCGCCGCGCATAGGTACAAAGTTTACCGTCTGAGGCTGGCCGCTAAGCACCTTAAGAGTGTTTCCAATCTCTTCCAGATGCTGGTGGGAGAAGGATTTGTACACCGAAATGTTATCGTTGCGGTAAGGGAAGTGGCTGGTTTCGGAGAGTTTGCGGCCGGCGCCGGTGGCTCCGGTGATGGCGGTGACGTGTATCTCGTCCTGAATCATTTTCATTGCGGCTAGCGGAGCCAGGCCCAGCTGGATGCAGGTTGCAAAGCAACCGGGGTTGGCCAGGTAGTCGCAGCCATCGATTTCGTCTTTGAAAACGTCGGTGAGACCGTACACAAAGTGCTTGCCTTCGAAGTCCGGGGTGTTGCGGAAGTCCTGACCCAAATCTACGACCTTGCAATGAGCAGGCAGGGTGTGGGTTGTTAGGAATTCCCGCGACAGGCCGTGCCCCAGGCACAGGAACACCACGTCGGGCTCGCCGGGGTTGTCGGTGAATTTGAGGTCGGTCTCGCCCAGCAGGTCGCGGTGAAAGTCGGTTATGGGCCTGCCGGCGCTGGTGGTGCTCATCACCGAGCATATTTCCACCTGCGGATGGTTTATCAGCAGCCGGAGCAGTTCACCGGCGGTATAACCGGTTCCGCCCGCAATCGCAACTTTTATCTTTTCGGTAGTCATCGCTTAGATAAGTTCGTCTTTATGGTTGCCGTAATAGACTCTCAGGGGAGTGGAAGTAACTTTGATGAAGCCCTTGGCGTCTTCTGCGGTCCAGCCTTTCTGGGTTTCGCCGTATTCGCCAAGTTTGGACTTGAGCAGGTCGTTTTCTGAATCGACACCCACAGTCTCAAAGCCGTAGGGATGCAGGTTCAAGGTCACTGTTCCGGTCACATTGCGCTGGCTGCTTTGCAGCATAGCCTCTATGTCGCGCATTACCGGCTCCAGGTACTGGCTCTCGTGCAGGAACATCCCGTACCAGTTTGCCACCTGGTCTTTCCAGTACTGCTGCCACTTGCTCAATGTGAATTTCTCCAGGAACTTGTGCGCTCCTATAATAAGCATAGGCGCTGCAGCTTCGAAGCCCACGCGGCCCTTGATGCCAATGATGGTGTCTCCCACGTGCATATCGCGGCCGATGCCGTAGGCGCAGCCAATCTCTTCGATGGCCTGTATGGCGGCTATTTTGTCGCTGTATTTTTTGCCGTTTATCGCGGTGATTTCACCCTCTGTGAATTCAATGGCCAGAGTTTCGCTGCCGGTCTTGGTCACCTGTTTCAGATAGGCGCTCTCTGGCAGGCCCTGTTTGGAGTCCAGAATCTCGCCGCCGCAGATGGAGGTGCCCCAGATGCCGACGTTGTAGGAATATTTCAATTTGGTGAAATCTGCGCTGAAGCCGTTGGCGTTGAGGTAATCAACCTCTTCTTTTCGGGTCAGGTTGCCGTCGCGGGTCAGGGTGATGATCTCCATATCGGGGCACATCACCAGAAATGTCATATCAAACCGGACCTGGTCGTTGCCGGCGCCGGTAGAGCCGTGCGCAATGGCGTCGGCCCCAATCTCACGGGCATACTTGGCAATGGCCATCCCCTGGAAAATGCGCTCGGAAGAGACGCTGATAGGGTAGGTGCCGTTACGCAGCACGTTGCCCCAAATCATATACTTCAGGCTCTTCTCATAATATTCCTGAGTAACGTCCAGGGTGACATATTTGGTTGCGCCCAGCTTGTAGGCGTTCTCTTCGTTGGTCTTGAGCTGCTCCGGGCTGAATCCGCCGGTATTTGCGCACGCTGCGTGCACTTCATAGCCCTTTTCCTTTGCCAGATACATCACGGTGTAGGATGTGTCCAGTCCGCCGCTGAAAGCGACCACTACTTTTTTCTTGCCCATATTTTTATTCAATATTAATCTTTATGTGTTCCTTGGGGTCGAACAGCAACCCGGTGCAGATGCACCTTTCATAATTGTTTTCTTCCAGGATGTGGAAGTTCTTGCAGCCTTCGCATCCTTTCCAGAATTCGGCATCGTGGGTCAGATCCTGAAAAGCTACGGGCCGGAAGCCGAGCTCGTAGTTCATTTTCAGAACAGCCGGGCCAGTGGTGATGCTGAATATCTTGGCCCCGGGGAACAGTTCCCTGGAAAGGCGGAATATGCGCTGCTTTATGCTTTTTGCCAGTCCGATGCCGCGGAATTCGTGGGCTACAATAAGTCCGGAATTTGCCACGAACTGCTTGCCCTCCCAACTTTCTATATAGGAGAATCCAGCAAAGCGGCCGTCGTCGGTTATGGCAATCACGGCCTTGCCGGCTTTCATTTTTTCTGAAACATACTCAGGCGTACGCTTGGCGATGCCGGTGCCGCGTTCTTTGGCCGACAGGGCTATTTCGTCGCAAATTGCCTGCGCGAATTTTGTGTGGCTTTCATCGGCCACCAAAACAGAAATATTCATCGCTTGAATGAATGTTAAATTGTTTGTTGGAAATATGTAATGGGATTCTGCTGTCCCGTGGAAATGAGATGGATAAGCCTGCGTGAAAGGCGAGCTGAAATCGCCCCACCGGCTTAACGTCGGACACGAAATCGAAAGGAATTATGTGTGTTGCTTACCATTACTGGGGCAAATGTACACTCCTTTTTTTATATTAATGCAACAAACAAAAAAATATTTTTAAAAAGATTTGGAGGAAAGGAAAAGATGTGTATCTTTGCAGTCCCTTTCGAAAGAGGGGGCAAG